>JBBACM010000017.1:0-16766 GCA_041657045.1 Minisyncoccota bacterium | reverse complement strand
TAGGCTCTATTGATTCATTAGTGGCATTCCTTACTCCTTGACTGTCTATAAATGCCTTTGCCTGTTCTACTGCATCGGCTTGGTGTAATACAGTATACTTCTCTTTGTTAGCATCAACTATCTTAGCTATCTCTTGCTGTTGTAGAGATCCATCCTGAATAAGAGCATTTATCTGTGTCTTTCTGTATTTCTCATCTTCACCCTCTTCTTTTACTTTAGGCGGCTCTTCTACCTTTGGTGGGGCTGTTACACCTTCAGTAGTAGATAATGGCTCTACGGGCTTAGAAATAGGCTCTGGTGGCTTTTGTTCAAGTTCCGTGAACTCTTGCGGTTTTTGAACAACTTCTTCCTGCCCCTTTACTATTGGTGATCGTGTCCAATAAGAACCAAAGCTATTATATCCTGCCTGCTCTGCCATCCTGTTGAACTCATCTCTCCCTAAATCAGCAAATTCCTTTTTCATTGTTTCCTTCATCTCTTCGGGAACCTCCAAAAGTAAGGATTCTATTACTTGCTGTTTATTAAAAATATTATTATCTTTAACAGGCTCCTCCTCTACTTGTTTAGTAGGAGATAACTCTTGCGGGGCTTCTTCTTTTACTTCTGTTGGTGCTTCCTCTACTTTAGCGGGCGTAACTTGTCGGGTGGATTTACGAGATTCTTTCCATAATTTTTTTAATTTGGCCTCGCTGCTTGGTTTCATTTTGTCATAAGCCTCATCTTGCTTTAATGCTTCTTCTATTGGAATAACCTTAACTACTTTTACTTTCTTAGCATCTTCGGGCCATATAAAAATCTCATTACCAAATCCACGAGATGTCTGTCTTATTCGTTTTGGGTCTATGTCGGACAAATCAAGTTGAACAGCGTATGGACGCTTATTTTGTCTTTCGCCCTCAATTACATCCCCATCTGCATCTCTCTTAGCATTATAATACTCATCCCACATCGGCAGGTCTGATGTTACCATAACAGCTCCCTTGTTTGCACCATTACCCGCCGCCATAGAACTCATATCTCTTGGTGCTATTTGGTCAGATACATTAAAATTTGGGTTATCCGTTATGTGCCAATATACCCCATGCTGAGCACCCAAACTATAAGCCTTAGAAAAATCTTCAAAATCATCAAACTTTTTAGCTAATTGTTTCAACCCATAAAGAGGGTCTGTATCATATTGTTTTTTTAAGTCAATAGCCGGCCCAATTTCCTTCTTTACTTGTCCGGTTTCCTGTCCGATTGCCTCTTCCATTGTAGGCTCTTTCTCCGTATATTCTTCCTCTATCTTGGCAACTTCTTCTTCTGTTTTAGTCTTAACTTCCTCAGCCTTAGTATCAAATGTTTCTTTTATCTCATCGAGCTTTTTCTTATTGACAGTTTCACCTTCAGCAACGTCCTTAACCTTGTCAAGTTTCTTAGTTTCTTCCTCTTTAAGCTTATCTAATTCAGTCTTTTGTCCTTCCTTAACTTCATCTACCTTAGTCTGTTTCTCGGCTTGCTTTTCCTCATCTAACCTCTTAATCAGGTCGTCTTTGATAGCTTTTATCTCTCCCTTAATGCCTTCGACAGTCTTTTGCATAGCCTTAGCCTCTACATCTGTCATCTGTCCACTATCAATCTTATCCTGTAACTGATTCCAAACCGAGTAGAGTTCTGCTACTTGATTCTGTTGTTCAGGAGTAAGTTTACCTGCAAGTTCATAGTTCTCATCCATTATGAGATCAGATTGGACTTTTAGGAACTTAATATTCCTTTTGAGGGCTTCCTTTACGGGGTCTACGTCTGTTTGCTCTAACTGATTGATAAGTACCTCTTGCTGTTTGAAGTTCTCTTGTACGTCTGAAACTTCTTTATCAGATGCCATAGTTCTCCCTGTAAGCGCAGCAATAGCATGAGCTGTGCCAATACCACCTCCTGAGATACCACCTATTAGAAACGCATCTAAAACGCCTGATAATACATTTTTATTTTCATCAACTCCCGTGAGTATGTCCGTTAGGTTCTGACCTATTTGTGTCCATGCCTCTGAACTTCCCTCTAACCCGAAACTCTTTGCAAGTTCCTTCGATGCTCCTTTGATAAAGTTACCGTCTATTGTTTTAACAGCACCTTCTTTAAATACTTTGCCTACACCCCGTAAGAGTCCTGCTGTAACCAACTCACCAAATGCCTCAAATCCCCCATACAGAGCAGAGTTTAATTGTCTTTTAGGTTCGGGAGTTCCCTCTAATTCTCCATATCTCTGAGATGCAGATACAGCCCCTATCGTACCTAATGTTGCCAATGAACCACCACCTGCCGTTGCTGCTGTCATTGCTAAATAAGGGATTGACCCCATAACACCACGCATAACAAGTTCACCTGCATTGCCCCACTCACCTTTCTGTATATTTTCCCAAATAGTTCCTTCTATTGCTCTTATGTTTTCATCAACTTTAGCAGCTTTCTTAATTAAACTCTGTTGCATCTCTGCACCACGGACAACGCCTTGACTTGATAAATTAGACATAGCAATATTATCCAAAGCCATATTAGCATCCTCATCTGTCCCGCCCATTGCTCTTACAATAGGACGAACTACGAAACCTGTAAGTGTTCTATTGAGGTATGATGATGCGCCTGTAATTCCCCCTAAAGCATTTAGAGAACCCGACTTAAGTGAACGTAATGCATCGAGAATTGGTCTGTGTTTTTCTTCTTTAGGCGGCTCTAATGGTGGTTGTTCCGCTGAAGAAACCTGTGCAAATGCGTTTGCAGATACTCCACCAACTTCTGAAACCTCTTTTTTTTTTATGGGTTTGGCTGTCGGAAAGTCTTTAAGAAATAAATCCCTTTCATTGATAGGTATGTCAAAAGTGTCTTTATCTACTATATAACTTTCTACCTCTACTGCATCAGGAAAATCAGATAAGAATGTCTGTGCCTCTGCTTCAGGTATGTCATAAACGTTTGAACCAACTTTATATGTTTTATCTGCCATTACCTTTTGTATTTACTCCAATCTTTAGTGGGCGTTGCTGTCGGTGCTGTAGTCGTAGCACCTGTGGGTTGTGACATATACTTACTTTTATACTCACCTATTGTCATCGGCATACCAACATATTCTATCGGTATATTCTCAAACTCTAATACATTATCTTCCGGTATTTCAAGTAATGTACTCGTTTTGGCATCTGCACTCTCTGATGTTCTGCTTACCTGAATAACAAAAACTTTTTTAGTAGGGTCATATAATCGAATAACACCATCAACACTTCCTGCCGATGCATCCTCCGAACTCCACGTACCATTTAATACTGTTGCTCCACTACTCCGAATACCATATACAACACTATTCCCCCCAAATTGAAATGACTGTGTTTGCGAATACTCTTTATCGCTATATTTCTTTGGTAATCTTGGCGTCT
The DNA here is from genome assembly GCA_041657045.1 of Minisyncoccota bacterium. GTDB lineage: Bacteria > Patescibacteriota > Minisyncoccia > Minisyncoccales > Minisyncoccaceae > UBA2211. Next base: position 13,359 of record JBBACM010000017.1, on the reverse strand, counting down.
GAATTCCCGCAGGCATTTTAACCAAGCTACCACCTACTCTCGATGGTTTCACAGTAGGTTCTTTGGCCGTGGTTGTTTTCTTAGCCGTACCCTTATAAGCATCAGTTTTAATAGCATCCTGTGTGTATTTTTCAAGGGCATATTTCAAAATAGGATTATCAGGATTAGTAGCATCCACTCCTTGCCCTGCCTGAGCCTCTTGTGGGCTTACTGTACCACTATTGTCTGCATCAAGGTACTTTGCCTTATTTGAAGGAGAAAGTGCCTGAAACTCTTTAATAAGCCCTATTCTGAACACCTCACTTGTATAGGCTTGCTGTCTTATCCAATTCTGTGCCTCGGCAGGTGTCCCGCTTAAGACTGAATTAGTCTTTTCATCATAAGATTCTGTTCCCTTTACGGGGTTATTCCTTAAAAATAGATATGGATTAGCACCTTGTAATGGCATAGTAGCATGGTCAAATTGTCCTGACTGCTGATACTCTTCTTCCCATTGTCTGAACTCATCTTTGTCAAACCTCCCTTGAGTATCCTTTAACATAGCCTCTTTCATACCAAGATACTGCTGATAGTGTGCTAACTGTTGCTGTTGCATTGCCTCAAGTGCTGCTCTGTCATTAGCCATGGCTGTCTTTTCTTCCATGGTTAAGTAACCTTTCTTTATTAATGGAGCATATCTTTGATTGAAGTCTGTAAGAGCTTTTGCTTGTTCTTCTCTTGCTTTAGCGGAAATAACAAATTCAGGCTTAGTCTTTATAGCTTCAAGAAATACAGACTCTTCCTTCTTGCGTTCAGTATATTTGAATTTATCAGCATCTAAGACGGTCTGACCATATTCTTTTAAGGCTTGAGTGGCTTTCTCTCCACCGCCTCTTACCATGCCCGCTCCTGCGTTAAGTCCCGTATAATCAGGTGATTGAACCATTAGCCTTGTCCTCCCATTTGTTCAAGCATTTTTCTGTAATAATCGGTTCCGGCAAAATTCGCAAGCCCAGCAGCAGCGTTACCAAGATAAGCATTGGCGTTCTGTGTCTTTGCACCCATCTGAGACTCTAATACGTTAAGTCCGGTAGACCATTTTCCAAGTGAATTCCAGTCGCTTGCCTTCTCCTGTTGTTGACCGTACATATTCATAGCCTCACCTAACTGTCCTTGGTTAGCCCATTGGAACTCTGCTGACTTAATACCTAAGTCTTGAATAGCCTCTAATTCCTTAGAGTATATATCGCTTGCCTGAGCACCATAAGAAGCAGAACTAATAGCACCTCTTTCGGCGGCTGTCCTTGCCCTCGCTGAAGACTGTTGTATATTCTCTTCAAGTATATCTTGACCTGGCATCTTACTCTGTGCGGCTCTCTGCTTATACAGGTTCAATGCTCCTGTATAGGCTTCAGGTATCTCGTATTCAGGTCGCTGAGAATACAAAGTGTTCCATTGCTTTTGCAACTTGTTAGCTTTTATCCTATCAGCGATGCCCAAGCCGAGATTGAGTAACGTACTCACTCCTGTTGCTACTGCTCCCCATGGAGTCACTGATTTTGCTAATCCGGCTATTCCTTCACCTGCCATTATATTATTTTTTACAAAGATAACTAAAAATAACGCCTATCATATATTCGACAATGTTTGGTTAATCTCGACTCTAAAAAGTTTAACCTGACCAGTAGATGAATTCTTAAGTACTAATAACGCATCATGACATCGTAACTCCTCACCCCGTAGCGCATCCAAAGCATTAGCAGTAGCAGAGTTAGTCTTCATGTTACGTAGGAATTCAGCCTTAAGTATTCCTTCTCTCTTCTCAAACCTATTGCTCGGTATCTTAGAATACATGCCATTAGGATAATTCAAAGAAGATGGTATGGTTACCGACTCTACTTCCCATTTACTTTCTCTATCAAGAGGTTCTTCAAACTCAGAAAAGATAGCTATTGAGTCTAATACCTTTAGGCGGTTTGCCTCTTGGTTAGCTACAATTCCAACCTTGAAGTCTTTCTTCTCTCCGAAAAAGTTGCACCTGTCAACATCATCTGAATTATGCAACCACAACTCTCCGCCCATCCATGAACAAAAGCCAAGTCCCATACTTGCCATCCAATCTATTGCACGGAGGCCGTAGTGGGTCACATAGTACTGGATTGCAAAGGAAAACATCTTATCTGTTTCCATACCGAAGAGCAAGTATTTTGTTCCCGAAGTTGTTGCCGTTAAATCAAAAAATGTTGCCATATCTTAAATATCACGTACACACCGCACACTCAAACCCAAATTAACTAATGCTGTCGCTGCAAAAGTTACATCATCATTATTGTATATCATTGTCACATCGTAGGCGTAACCAGCCGCAGCAGGAGTATTACTCCATAGTATACCATGAGTCCCAGTTAGACTAAATGAGCCTGTCTGAAACCTTCTCCCTCCCGGAAGCATGGTGAATCCGTAGGTATCAATAGCACCTGCATTGGGGGTAGTCCAATGTGTAGTATCTTCCTCCTTTAGCTGGCCTCCTGCTACAGCAGTCCCACCAAGGTATGCCATAAGCACATCAAAGTCAGTCTTAGTTGGTATCCTCCATCCAGATTCCGCTACTCCGTTCTTTTGAAAGTAAGCCAATCCGTGTGCGTTATTTACCGCATACCAATTATACAATGCTCCATAGGTGTCTCCATAGGTGGCTCTGTCATTGCTATACCATGAATAACCACCACTGGTATTAGCTTCCCATGTTGCATTATCCGTAATAGCTGTAACTGGAACTCCGTCTGCATAATGAGTCGTCTGTAAATTCTCTACTGTCCACTCCTGTGTTCCTATAACGACCGTAGTATAAGCATTACCATCAAAATCTCTCATAACAGGAGTAATATCACGCATACACCTTACCGAGTGCCCTGTTAGCTTGCTCCCAAAGGCTATATTTAAAGATTCATCTGCATACTCTAATCTCGCATAATACCTAAAATTAGAACTACCTTCTACACCATATTCAGTGTTTGAATGAAACCATGTATATTCAGTTAAGTAAATAAAAACACCTGATGCTGTTCTTTGTCCGGCAGGAAGCCCTGTAAATCCATAGGTATCCACAGCTCCGGCATTGGGTGTTGTCCAATGGGTCGTGTCTATTTCCTTTAAATGCCCACCAACTGAGTTAAAAACGATATAAGCTTCCCCCCCACTAATGTAATCATAAAGTGCATACCAATCAGTAATCGTTGGCACTCTCCATCCTAAGTCCCTTACACCGCCTCTTTCAAAATAGACTAACCCATGCTCATTATTGACAGCCTCAAAGTTATATAAAGCACCGTATATATCTCCGTTAATAGCTTGATCGTTATCATACCAACAATAAGCTCCGTCGGTATCAGCCGCCCATAACGCAGCATTCTCTACTTTAGGTATAGCAGTCCCATCAGCATAGGTAGTGGTATGTAAATTTTCTACTAACCACTCTTGCGTGCCTATAGTTATTACTGTATAAAAATTACCGTCCTTATCCTGTAAATCATATAATTCACTTTCACTTATTGCTATTTTAGAACCCTCCATTATCCCTGTTGCCTTGTCCATTAATGCAATAGTAACACCATCCCCGGTAATGTCCTTGATAATTATATGCAGGACATCTCCTCGGCCTAAGTGAAATTCGCTCGATCTAAAGACGTTTGGCTTATCCATTTATTTAACCTTAAAAAGACCACCCGTATTTATAGCAGCAGTAAATGTTCCATTAGTGACAGAGTAATCAGTTAATAAATCATAAACAACTACAATTATATCTATGGTCGTTTCATATAAGACAGCATACCTTATTCCCGTTAATGTGGCTGTACTCCACGTAAGGTCTGTTGTGTCCACAGAAACATTGAATGTATCAACATAGGCCGAGGCGGCTGGGACTACAGCAGACCCTCCTGCGGTATATCCAGTTCCACTTACCTCATCTCCATCTGCAAGACACGCAGCATACGTACTTACGCCCTCTGTGTTGCAGTTAGATGTACTCTTGAATAGAGCTATCTTAAAGGACTTACCCGCTACCCAATCGTCCCATAATCTCTTTTTAAATTCTTTCGGTATTCTATTTGCCATTTTATTTTAATTAAATCAGTTCAGTTGTTAAGTAAATTGCCAACACATCATTAGCGTCTGGCAATGTAAGTAAATTAATATCTTGAAAATTATACTGTCCGTTTTGTGCAGTAAAGCTTCCATTACTACCATCATAAGTACCATTGAATTTTGCATACCAGTAAAGAGTATACGACTCTCCGGTAGCTTTACCGGGATAATAGGGGATGAAGGTTAGGTTAACCTCGGCTACACCAACGAACGCTGTAGCACTCTTTGTGAAAATATCAATACTAAGATTGTTCTCGTCAAATAACTTAGCACCCAAAGAGCAATATAGCGGTGTTGCCGGAACTCCTACCCTCTTATTATGAGTAACAAATAAATTGAATGCTGTCCCTACAATATTTTTAAACACTACAGTCCCCGTTAAGTCATTATAACTATCATTGCTTACTGTCGGATACATTGATACAGTACCTCCCGTTGTTATCGGATCATCCTCATCTACAATAGTTAACCATGACGGATGAGAAAAGACGCTTGCATCTCCCGGTAGTACAGAAACAGTTACTGACTTAGCCGCCGCTATGCCAATGTCAGCATAACTTTCCTCGCTATCCCATTCTAATGTCGATTCAGAAGCATTGACAAACGATACAGTTATGCTTGGAACTAATGGTTCAATCTCTAATTCCAATAAATCTAATACTCCCGTACTACTTACTGATGCAATAAGCGATAATGGTTCTATCTCTAAACTAACAATACCTAACATCGCAAGAGCACCTGTACTCGTGACTATCACAAAGTAAGCGAACCTATCCTCTTCATTAAAAGTATAACCTATGCCCCCGTCAAAGCCTCTTACAATAGAATAGTCAAGTTCAAGCATAGAGTTATATTCTTCTGTACGATTATGCTCGGCAAAGCATATCCACCGATTAGACGGCTCGTGGAATACTATCGTCTCGTCATTATCAGAGTTAACATAATCGTGGAAAGTGACATAGAGCAAGTCGTATTCCTCGTCCCACGCCGTTACAACGTCCACATAATCTACTCCTGACTCAAGCAGGGCTTTGGCCTTATTCTTGAAGTAAGTAGCCATTTTGTAGTCCCTATCACCTTCCATGTCAGCGTAACGCCCGCTAATGGGGAAAATACCGTTAGCCGAATCTCTCCACATCACTCCATTATATATATCAAAGCCATACACATAACGGTTATTCTTTATTATTGATTCCCTGAATTCCGTACCCCAACGTGTAGTAGAATAGCGGATAGAGCCAAGAACATCAGTACTAACTGAAATAGATACATTCCCCGTCTCATCTGACCTTTCTACTCTACCAAGTTGTACAGAAGAAGGTTTCTTTTCCTGATATACCTTTAGCGTGTTTCCCACTTCTTCCATACCCATAATCTCGCCATAGGTATCATTCAGTTCCTTATATCTAATCCCGTCAAAGGTAGATAGACCATTAATCTGTGTATCCTGTAAGTACTGATGTGAGTATCTAATTATGTTTAATTCTCTTTCATTAAAAGAAGTCTCATAACCTACTTTCCCTTTATTCCAATCTTCACTATCATAGAAATCAGAATACCATTGAGACTCCATAAACACACCCATCTCATTATCCCCTGTAAATAAAGGTTTGCTTGTAGTTCTATAAATATGGTAAACATCTCCTACGTTAAATGTTCCCGTAGCCTCAGTTGAAGTAAGATACTCTTGATCTTGAGTTAATCCTCCATGAACCATATAACCATCTGCATCCTGAATGATAGGCATTAGCGGGCCAAACTCATAAAACTCTTGCTTGTTGGCTGACTTAATCGGACTGTATATTTCAACTATTGAATTTTCTCCAATGTCTACACCTACTGCATTATACGTAAACTCCTGAACATATATAGAATAAGTATCAGTTGACTGACCTGTAATCTCAGTGTCATATACGCCATCAATGACTGCACCTATTGTCCCCGCAGTAGGATTGCCCTTTGAAGTAATAAACCTTATTCTATCTCCCTTTTCCCATACATACGGATCAATATTAGAATGAGGAAATGAATTCCATGTTGCCTCAGCCTCCTTTAATGTTTGTAACGGAGTAATGTCAATAGTTGTCGTGTCATCACCTGGATTGCTTATATCTTCAATAATATACTGAACGAAATCTGTACAAAGACTGTTCCCCGCATATCCCCATCTCCAATACTTAGCACCCGTAGGAGGTAAATGATTAACTGTCCAATCTATTGCCCACCTTAAGGCGGTATCAGTAGGTGTAGGCGAATACTCCCCCAACATAGGAACATAAACAGTAGTCCCCTCATAAGTCAATCCTGCGCCTACAACGCTTTCCTTAGATGTCTGAGCATCCCATCTACGGAGATTCTCATCATAATAGAACTGACAAAAAGGATGAAACGCCCCTGTCTTAAATCCATACTGTTTGGTTAATGAACTTGTAGTAGCCGCAGATGTAAAGAAGATAGAAACTGTTATCTCAGGATAAGTATAAAGAGACCCGACATACAGTTTACCATTTGCTATATCTTTATATATCCATATATTATCTGCTCTTACAGCTACGGCAATAGCATTAAGCAAGGCAGTTTTATCTGCAAGGTCTCCCGGAGCATCTATGGTAATAATCCCTTCAACTCCATTAACTACTAACCTATATCTTGTTCCATTCGCTAACCCCCAAGTTGCATAATCAGATATATCAATTATCTTAAAATATTCCGTTAAGTCCTCTTCCCAATAATTTCCCTGAACCACTTCAGTAATATCCCCTGATGCTATATTATTCCTTAGCGTGGCTCCCACATCAGGAATTGACTCTATTGCCTCAGGATCAGGTGTCAGTGTAACATCTATCTCGTCCTTGTTAAGATTATCAAATCCCTCTAAGCATTGACCATAGCAGAGTATGTTCTTGTTAATTATCTCTGTAGTTTGTGCCGTCCGTGGAACTACATCATAAATCTTGGTTACTAACTCGGAAGTGATAATCTCGTATGCCTCGTTATTGTAGAAATTATAAGTAAAATTAGGTGGGTTTATATTAATTAACCCTTGCTCTCTACGGTTTATTATCTTACAACGCTTCCAATCTCCTCCTGTTTCTTGGAAGATAATCTCTGCCTCCTTAATCAAAGCAGAAGAGTGTAGGCTTATAGTAACAGCTATGTAGTTATTAGAGCTTACTTCATCAAGTATCTCACCATTCCACGTCTCATCATTAGGTGGCTTTGATACATCGGAATAAGCCGAATAAACAGAATAAGAATTATCAAAGTACTTATATCGGCAAGCAAACCTAAACATCTTGCCCCTGACATTATTTGAATAGATATTAGTATCGCTCCCATAAGCTATCTGTGGAATGCTAACAGGAGCCATCTTTATTACATTGAAAGCATACCAAAACTCAGAATCAAAGTTTAATCCTGTTTCATCCTGATAACTATCCCCTATCCTTTCCCACAACTCTGGATTGGTTACGGGACTCTCTCCAAAGGTTGCTGGCCCTACAGCATAAAATAGCCCTCCATAGTACGTTCTCTTATCTCCATAGACATACTCTAAATATGGACTATAAGCATCATAATTAGAATAGTTGTAAGCCATGTCCACATCAATCATCTTAGGCTCACTTATCTTAGGATTGAAGTATAACCACGTACCTAACATTCTGCAATCCCGCAAAAGGTAATCTTTATGTAGCCCAAAATAGTTTTTTGTGTCGTGGAAGATTAAGTCTATTGTGCTGTCATCCTCATTATATCTTAACAGGTAATTATCATAAAGGTACTCTCCACTACCATCTGAGTCATACGGTAAAGAGAATATAAAGTAGTAAACTGATCTTGTTAATTCATTATAATAAGAGCCAACTGTGACATAAACGTATGAATTATTTAAACTTATGGTTGTCGGAAGTGGGATATGCTTATTGCCCTTTAGATTAGACAAAACACCATTATTATTGTCTTCTGCAATCAACACATTGTAATGCTCAGGAGCACTCCCCAACTCTATGTACTTTAAGTTGGTATCAGAGTCCATCCCAAACCGGACAAAATTTATATCACTCTTTACATTACTCATGTTCTATCTTTGAGGGCCTTGCGTAAATGTACCTAAGAACAAATCTTTAAGCTGATCGAACGTAAGACTATTTATGAAGTTACGTGCTTTTAGTACCTCTTTATTATATTGCTTCTCCCGTCTGTCGGCTTCTCTTGCTAAATCCTTAATCCAAAAAGTTTCAACATACAAAAGATAAGTGTCAATAACCGGAGTTAATAAATCAGGAACATAAGTAGTACCATTAACCACTATACCCGAACTCACATACTTTAGAATAGCTGTATCACTACTTATCCCCTCTACATATATTCTTCTTTGTGACCAATCAATCATGTAGTTATAGGCATTAACGCCGCCCCTGCCTCCGTATCCGTAAGTTACTGCATGGCTTATGGGTTGCCCCTCCTCTAAGTCTGAGTCCCGCCCTTCTACTAACCCTGTGAAGGTTGTGGTGTTGACAATATCTGACTGTTCTGTAAACGACCATAACTTTCCATTAAAATACATATACAGTCCGATAAAGCCTGCCATATCCGATGGAAAATCTATCCAACTATTAGCATTAATAGTAACCTTCGCCGTAACATATTCATTAGAGTGATAGTATCGAAAGTCTCGCCAACAGTTTGCTGCGTGCTCAACATAAATCACAGCATCCTCTGTGGTTTTTTTCCATTTCAATAAATAACGATCAACTATTTCATTTATAGTGAGTAAGGCTGGTGTATGTGCCATTATTTCGTAACTTTATTAGTTTCATCAGTATCTTCACTCAAATCAACAGGCGGTATGGTAGCCAATTTCCTCTTTACCCTGTCATCAAAACTCATTCCCTCTCCGTCTCGGAATTCCGGTATATAAACGGTATCTGTATCAGCAAATTGTGAGAAGGGCTGTATAACCTCCATGATTACACCTTCGGCGGCAATAGCAGCAGTCATGCCATAATACACTACTCTTTCCTGATTAACTATGTAGAGTATCTTATCAGTAACTTCCTTAAAATAAGAAGAACTGCGTAGAGCATCCATTTCTCTATAGTCGGCAGGATAGAATCTCATGCCGGGCTGTGCAAGTGTATTTACTCTCCTAACTCCCGAAGCCTTGTCAGGAAAAGGAATAATCTTAACAGGAAGTGTAGTATAATAAAGACTTGCGGCAGCCTCATAATCTACAGTTGAAACACAAGTAACAGTAAACCTTTGAAGGTAATGGGGATCAAGAGCATACAACTCCCACAGCATTTCAGATAGGCATTTTTCTATAACAGCATCCAGAAATCTGGCGTGGTAACGAGCCTTCGGATCAAGACGTTGTGCCTCGTTAAAAACTAATGACCGAATTTCTGATTTTATCATTTGCCTGTTATTTTTGTCTCATTCATCACACTCGCTTGTACCAACACTTCATCAGGGAGCTGTACGCCCACGATAGACATTAACTTAGCCATAATCAAATCCATATCTTCGTCATCCCAATCTAAGTCTTTTGTAAGGCTATTTACACTTACGGAGGCTCCTCCTGCTGTCCCATCTCTATACGTATAACCTAATGGCACGGATACAGTATCAGCTTCATCAAGATAAGTATAAGTAAGATTGTTATTATCCACATAGTAGTCTAAGAATGGTGTTTGTGGTACTTTAAGATAATCTATATAAATAGGACTACCTATATTAGAAGGATAAACTCTTATCTTTTTGTACTCTACGGGGCTGCTGCTTGTATCCACTCCGCCTATCATACACGTAGGGTGCGTAGTAGTGGGCTGCGTTAAGTAATCATCTTCTCTCTCTGCATTCTCATAAGTACTTACTACGTCTATTCTTACCGTTCCTGCTGTAGCATATCTTCTTGGCTTACCTATGATATGATAATAATCCTGTGGGAGTAATCCTACGGCAGCTAAGTTATTCGTATCGGCAGTGACTACAACCTGAGTGTCAAAGACTTTAAACTTCGCTAAGGTATCTGAACTCTCTATGTTCTTTTCAAATTGTTTGTAGTAATCTTCAAATAGAGATAGATTGACTTGTTTTAGAACTTCGTTGAATTGGTCAACAGAAATCGCCTTTCCCCTCAAATCTTTGCGAATTCTGGTTAAGAGTAAATTAAAAACATCCTTTACATAAATCATCTCAATTTATTTTCACAAAGGTACAGAAAAATTTGCTTTTGTCATTTTAAGGTTTTATCTTTGCTGTGTTCTTTGAATAGTTGCTGAAATGGATGCTTAAAGTTGGAACATTTAAGGGGTGTTAAGCGTGGGGCTGCGCCAACTGCTGAAGGCTCCCGTATATCCTGCCAGCAACTATTCTTTTAAAAATTAAAACTATGAAACCAAGACCATTAATTGATGAACTCCTTGATGAGTACTTCCCAAAAGAAAAATTTGGGAAAAAAGAAAGGAAATTAGCAAAAGCGATGGCTCTCGAATTTTTAAAATCAGCACAACAAGAGTACGCAATGAACGATCTAATAAATACAGAATTGTTTTACGGACGGGGATTAACTACTGAGGAGAGGGATAGGATTCTCAAATCATGGGTGTACTAAATAAAAGGGTTCCCCGTACTCGACAAGGAACCCCAAACAGAAAAACAGAACAGAAATCTACTCCTCGTCTCCGAGTGTAGTGGCTGAATTTCCAAAGTACTCGAACACCGCTTTTCTCAATAAGCTTTTTTTCTGGAAAGCCGTCTTAAGTCCTATAACCTTAGCGAGCCATTCAAATAACTTCGGATCACGAATTGTCTCAAGATATTCCTTACTCATTAAGTCTGTAAGGAACTCAAGCAGTTTTTCTTTATTATTTGGTGAGTTTAGCCAGTTACATAGTGCATCGAACATTCTTTTCTTCTGCACATCGTCCTGAGAGACCATCATAATCAACTTATCTCCGACTCTCCACTTACCATCAGGCTTGTAGATGACTTTCTTCTCATCAATAGCTGTCTGTACGAAATGCCGCAAGAGCAAGCCATCCGTAACCTTCAACTCATCTAAGAAATCATCAGTTCCTCTTATAGAAGGATCACCTTTCTTCTTTTGATCGGCTATCTCAAGGGCTTTTTCAAGTTCTATCTTTATCCTATCAGGAGTCTTGGTTGCTGTCTGAACAATACCATAAGCCGAAGCTATCATTCTTAGCTTGTCATCATCAAGCATGTTCCATATAGCTGTCTGACGCTTGACCTGTTCACGTTTGCGGTCTCCCTCTTTCCTTGCATCCTCAGCAGGGTTGTCTATCTTGAGAAGTTTCTTAGCAACAAACCTGCTAATGTAAGAAAGATAAAAAGCTAAGTCCATATCTGTTTCTAAGTTAACTACCTTATTTCCCTTAATAGGCAGTGTCCTATTTCTTCCTAAGTCCCATAGTCCATTTGGTAATAAGACAGGATTACTTATGCAGCATGACCATAGTTCTTTCCCTCTTTTCTTGTCTGTGTAATAAGTCTGAAGCGGTATGTATACCAGCGTATCAGGTTCTTTAAGTTTAGCTATATCATTCCCCCTTGAGTCAGCACCCTTAGTATAACGAGGTTGCTTTATGTCCATGAAATGCATATACTTTCCGTAGGTTTCTCGCAGATATTTAGTATTCTTTAAATAAAATTCTGCTTGTTCATGTAATGGATGATTTTCATCATTGGCGGCTGCGCCAATTTCCAACTTTTGTGCGTTTACTAAAAGCATCTATTTCTGTTTTTGTTTCTGTTTTAAAAATGAAGGGCGGGAACTAACCCGCCCCCTATAATTTACTAATTACTAAAGAATCGCATCATTAAGCACGAGGGTCATTTGGTTGACGCCGTTCAGAATAGTCATAAATTCGCTAAGTCCACTCATTCTCCATTCATCGAATGTCGTCACGGCCATTGAACTCGAAGTTCCTGGATTTGCCATTCCCGGTAAGTCCTTGATTATACGGGTACGATTCTCACCGTTGTAATTCTTGAAGCCCAGCGAGAAGTTTTTCAACTTAATAGTCGCAGGAGATTCCATGCTTCCACGTACTGTTACATCGACATCAGGGATTATGAATCCGAGTTCTTTGTGGTAGCCATCGAAAGCGGCTGCTCCGTAGGAAGTAGGATCGCTAAGTGACGGCAGTTCTTTGAACATGAAGGATACACCATTTTTCTTAACAGCCCTAAACTCGACATTAATCTCAGCAAATGTTTTCATCAGATCGGTTCCACCTGAGTATTCCTTAATGAAATCAAGGTTGCTGTTTTCTACAAATTTGTAGAGAGTCGAACCCATAAGGAAGGCTACGTTTCTGTTAGCAACTCCCTGTGAAGTAAGGATGTCCTTAACATCATCAAAGTCTGTTGACTGATAAGCAGTAGTGTAGTACTGTAAGTTAGCTCTCTCGGCTAAGTGTCTCAAAAGACCTACTGAACCTGTTACTGTATTTAGACTGCCAGTGCGGGTTGCCTGAGTGATTACGTTGGTAACACCCTGTCCCATGAAAATCTCATCATTGATGGCCTTGCTTAAGAAGAAGTCCATCTCAATAGAGGCTTTGCTGAAAATTCCAGTTCCACCACCTTTGAGTTTTTCGTAGTACTTCTCATTCGACTGAATAGAGCCTTCAATTTCCATGTCGGCCTTAACAGTTGAAGTATGGAAAGTACGTGAGTACCACCCCGATGATTTAGGACTACCACTATCTACACCGTTGGCGTAGTTCCCCGGTTTAACCATCAGCTCTGTACCATCTGGTACTGCTATTGCGATAGCGGTATCTGCACGAGTTGGGAAAGCTGTAAATGTAGCATTCTCATCGAGGGTAACATCATCAATGCTAAGAACCTGATAGATAGCCGGAACGATAGACTGAGCACCATCTTCCTCTATGTAATAAGCCGGAATAACAATCTGATCATGAACTGCAAGGTAGCAATTATGATTAGCACTGAATTCATCAGCGTCAAGACTGAAAGTAATGTTAGTATCCTCTGCTGTGATAGCTATTGTGCCATTCAGCTTAACGAGTTTAACTAAAGAACCTTCTTCCCATACGGTCTTTGTCGGGCCTGCAATGGGTACAGTTGCGCCCTGCATTACTGCAAATTCCAAAAGCCCAATATTAGGGCCATAATACTTAATCAATTCTCCCCAAATCTGAGGCACATTCATGGCATCATAGACGGTATTCCACGCCTGTC
>JBBACM010000016.1:0-16823 GCA_041657045.1 Minisyncoccota bacterium | reverse complement strand
TGACTAAAAGAAGCAGAACCTCACTATTTATACTCCTAGTCGTTATCTTCTTTTTCGTCGGCCCTGCACTTATCATGTATTCCCAAGGATACCGCTTTGATTTTAACAAGATGAAATTCCTAGAAACGGGCGGAGTATATGTTAAAACTAATCCGGGAGATGCAGATATTTCAATAGACGAAAAGTACCAGAACAGAACCTCGGGATTTTCGAGAGAAATTTTGATACAGAATTTGCTTCCCAAAAATCACAGTATAAAAATAGAAAAAGCTGGGTACCATTCATGGGAAAAAACTCTCGAAGTAAAAGAAAAAAATGTAGCCAAGGCTAACTACATTATTCTCTTCCCTAATGAAATAAATTTTTCTTCAATTGATACGGATATAAAAAACTTTTATCCATATCCCGATAACAGCAGATTCGTATTATTAACCTTTTCAAACGAACTATTCTCCTACGACTCTGAAAAAAAAGAGTCAAAAAAACTGCTTAACAATAAACAGTCTCCCTATAATATTTCCGACGTAGTATTTTCTCCGAGCGGAAAAAGAGCCTTAATTAAAACAAATGCTGGACTGCATTACTTGCTTAATCTTGAAGGGCAGACAGCCACAATAACACTGATTAAAAACTTCAGCAGCAAAACGGAAAACATATTCTTTGACCCCAACAACGAAGCGTCTTTCTACTACCAATCCAATAACCAGATATACGAAGTAAATGTCGATAAAAAAACAAATCCTACTCTTTTTAAAAAAGAAAAAGTTGAAACATTCACTCTCTCTAACGGTTACATTTATTCTTTAGAAGACGGGGATGTTATAAAGACCGGAACGGTCGTAGGCACGAGCGAAAAAATATCAAAGGAACCGTTCCAAATAAATTCCGCCAAACAGTATGAATTGATTTCTATGGAAAATGAACTGTTCCTACTTGAAAACGGGAAAACAATATATTTGCTCAATAAAGATACAAAGGTTTTTGATAAATTATTTGAATCTAAAACTAAAATAGAATACACTCCTTTTTATGACAGAATAATCTTTGTTGCAGACAACGAGCTCTATTTATTATTACTAAAAGACACTGAAGCCCCCTTCTTCAAGAAGGCCTATTCTACAATTTCTATCTCCAAATTCTCTAAAAGCATAACCGATATTAAGTGGCTTAACGGAGATTACTTTGTATATGCTTTGAATAGCAAGCTGAATATCAGCGAAATCGACAATAGGGATAAAATCAACTCTTTTGAATTAGATAAGAATGCTTCAAAAATATTCTTCAACGGCAACACTAAAAAACTATTCATCTTGAGCCAGAACGAATTCATGGTTTCGGAGAATAAAGTAATGCCATAAAAGTGAAAACGCTCTTAAAAATATGAGCGTTATTTGTGTTCCTTTTTCAGTACTTTAACAGCAATCTCTTGATAACTTTCATTGGGACAATCTCGGCTTATGAATGCACGCAATCCAAGACGTTTTATCGGCCGTTTAATTACTCCGAAGTTTACCATGCGGAGAAAATCTACGACCCTGATAAAGTGTGCCGTCTTAGGCTTAAAGTCTGTCTTTCCGATAATAATACCCACGTACAAGACTGAGAGATCGTTGCTGTATGTGATGTAATGAGCCGGCATCGACTGGATCATTGCTTCGATTATTTCGGATGGTATACCCGCCTGTTCTTCAAAGGCCCTCCCGAAAAATCGACGAAGCCATGTTTCATCATCGTAGCCAGCTATGTCTCTAGTATTAACGAGTCCGCCCGGAAATACTTTATCACTCGAACCGTACACTTTACACATTAAAATGTCTCCAAGAAGATTAAAGAGCATCCCGTAAAATACTACTTTCTTGAAAACCAATCTCTTTGTCTTCATGTCATGCCTCTGTAAAAGAACATTTTGTTCTTCTAACAGATTATAACTATATTTTTACATTGTCAATCATCATTAACTATAGTAATTTTTCCTAATTCATGATAATAAAAGATTCTAAGCAATTATTGTAAAAAAATGCCAAACGAAGTAATAGTAAGGTTTAATAAAGTCTCTTTTGAGTACGATCATAGGAAAATCCTAGACGAGGCTGATTTTTCTGTCCGCCGAGAATCAAAAATTGCTTTGATGGGACAAAACGGAGCGGGCAAAAGCACAATTTTTCAACTCATGACCGGTGTCTTAAAGCCCTCAGACGGCCAAGTGAATATTGAACAAGGGCTCTCAATTGCAACCGCCCTCCAGGTTATTCCCCGCGATCAAATGGAATTGACGATAAGGGAATTCTTTGAAAAATGCTTTAAAGAAAAAGTGTACGACATTGACCCAAAAATAGATGCCGTTCTTGAAACAGTCAATCTGGATGCGCCGCATGATAAAACTGTAAAATCTTTTTCTGGCGGACAGCAAGCCAGGCTTCTTTTAGCTTCCGCAATAATCCAAAACCCGGATCTGCTCTTGCTAGACGAGCCGACTAACAATTTAGACAAACTGGGAATAGCTCATTTAACTAAATTTTTAATTGATTACAAGAAAACTTGCATTGTCATTTCCCACGATGCCGATTTTCTTAACGCCTTTACCGAAGGCGTCCTCTATCTTGATGTTTTCAATTCAAAGGTTGAAAAGTATAACGGAAACTACCACGACGTGGTAAAAGAAATATCCATCCGTATTGAAAAAGAAAATATGAAAAACGCTCAGTTAAGTAAAGAAATTCAAGAAAACAAAGAAAAGTCTAACTTCTTTAGGGATAAAGGAGGAAACTTGAGATTAGTCGCAAAGAAAATGAGGGAAAAAGCAGAAGAACTGGAAAGCCAGAAAGTTGTTATTAGAAGAGAGGATAAGACTATCCGCCCTTTTGTTATTCCAGCCCAAGCTAACTTGTCTGGAGAAATAGTAAACATCTCTGCTTTTTCGATTATTAAAAACCGCAAAAATGTTATTAAAAAAGCCAACATCTCCTTAAGAAAAAAAGAGCATTTGCTTTTAATGGGCCCTAACGGAATAGGAAAAACTACTCTCCTTGAATCATTGGTTTTGGGAAAGAATAAAAATGCCGTAATTGCTCCGGGAATAAAAATAGGCTACTACCGCCAGGACTTCTCTACTCTTAATTTTGATGAGACGGTGATACAATCATTATCTTCAATTACAGATATAACTACGAAAGATAATGTCCGCGCCATAGCTGCCGGATTTTTAATTGACGGAGACATAATTAAAACTAAGATTGGTGATTTGTCTGAGGGACAAAAAGGATTGGTTGCTTTTGCCAGGCTGGTTTTACAAAGGCCCGGATTATTAATACTTGATGAACCGACTAATCATATAAACTTCAGGCACTTGCCCATCATTGCAGCCGCCCTTAATAAATACGAAGGAGCGATGATTTTAGTCAGCCACGTTCCCGAGTTCGTAGCACAAATAAAAATAGACCAGATTGTCGAATTGGATAAATAAAGCTAAAACTTAATTTCTTGAGGAAGTAAAATAGCCGAAGAGATAACGGTTATAAAAGAATAGAGAACCATCATCGCTATGCTCCCAATAAAACTGGTAGAAACGCTAAAAAATACATTTCCCAAAATATATATTTCTAAAAATGTTATTGCGGAAATATACAAAAAGAATTTCCAGTCTCTCCATCTCTTAAAATTGAATAATCTTTTATCAATAATATGTTTAACGATATATCCTATGATAAATAAAACGGTTAGAACCACTAAGAATTGTGTCGAATAAATCATTGATTCTATTATTTGATCTGTAGAAAAAACCATCATTCCTCCATAACCCATAGTGTTAAGCTCTTGATTGATAGCTTGTTCGGTAATATTACCTTTCACAAAAGAAGGAATACCGTAAAAGGAAATAATCGCTGAAATCAAAGAAATAGAAAGGAATAATATAATATTATTCTTGAATACATTGAATCCGTTTATTGAATCTTTGTATATTGTTATATTCATATTTCCATTTTAATATATCCGAGATAAAAAACAACAGGTCCAGTTAGATGTTTGACAAATGTATATCTTATGTTATAATTTATATATGCCTAGCATAAGCTAAGCACCTTTAAAAAGGAGTGATTACATTGGATGTTATTGCCACCGGCTACGTAAAGAATGCGGGAAAACATGCACTCGAACTCACAAAAACTCTTGAGGCAAATGGGCGGGAACCATACCTGCTCGATGTCTTCAGGGAAGAAAGGAAGAATTATTTATTCAGCAAGACATTGCTGACGACCAGCGACCACTTCTCCCCGGTCCATACCGCAGAGATTGAACTCGCGAACATGGACAAGAGGGACATAAAGAGAGTCTACACTCACAGTTATGGGATAGTCTCGATACTGACTACATTTATGGATGCGGATGAATACATCTTGATTGCTCCTCCACTAGGAACGGTCAAATGGAAAGCTATCGAAAAAATCTTCTGGTTCCTTCCGGGTTTCCTAGAGCTGAAGAACGGCTCTCTTCAGGGAAGACTCTTTCAAAGATTGAACGAACTGAAAGCTGCAGGAAAGAAGGTGACCATAGTCATCTCCACGAACGGCGCCGACTTCGGAGACGATCGTGTCGAATATCCGATTGAAATATTCAACAAGATGTGCGACCTGACAATCGTTAAAACCATGTGCGGCATCAAGCATGCTCAATTCATGAGAGACCCAGAAATCGTAAAACGCATGATCGAAGAAACATGAGGCTCTGCACAATGCATCCTCTATTTTTTTATCAAAATATATTAGTCAAAAAGAGACACCCGAAAGTGTCTCTTTAAATATTAACGTTTTGACCATTGCGGAGCTCTTCTCGCTCTCTTTAGTCCAAACTTCTTTCTTTCTTTCATTCTCGGATCTCTAGTTAAGAATCCTGCCTTTCTCAATCTCTTTCTGTAGTCGGGATTAAATACCACCAATGCTCTTGCGATTCCATGTCTTACTGCTTCGGCTTGAGAATTGACTCCGCCTCCCTTAACCGTAGCCGTAACTTTGAATCTGTCCAATGACTTCATTTTGTCCAGTGATTCCAATGCCGATGTTTGAAGTCCTCTGGTCGGGAAGTATTTCTTGTAATCCATCCCGTTAACTTCCATTCCCTTGTCCCCTTTTGTGTATAGGCGAACTCTGGCGGTGGCAGTCTTCCTTCTTCCTGTTCCTTCAAAATACCTGTCTCCGGCATTCTTGAAATCTTCTTCGTTAATGACAAAATCGTCATCGTCATCAAATCTTGTCGGAATGCCAAAATCAATGGTTTCAACTTTAGTTTCAATCTTTACTTCCTTCACTTCTTCTTTAACCTCGGCAACCTTTTTCTTGGTCTCCTTTTTAGGAGCAGTCCTTTTCACCGCAGGTTTTTTTGTTGTTTTTTTCTCAGCCATATATTATTCAAACTTTAATCTCTTTAAATGCCTGTCTCTTAATCTGTTCTTAGGCAACATTCCATTAACCGCAAACTTTAATAATTGTCCCGGGTTCTTTTCGAATATCTTTCCCATAGGAATATGCTTGTCGTTTCCTAGGTATCCGGTGTGTTTAAAATATGTTTCATTCTCTAACTTCTTTCCTGTAATCTTCATTTTGTTCGCATTCAAAATCACAACGACATTGTTGGGTTCTTTATTCGGAGCATAGTCAACGCTTTTCTTTCCCTGCAATATCAAAGCTACTTCAGCGGCTAACCTCCCTAAAACCTTTCCGGTCGCATCAATCACAATCCTTTCTTTAGTTGTCTTAACTTCGTTTTTCATAATCATTAAACTAATTGAATAAAGGCCATTTTAGAACTATCCGACTTTCTCTGCCCTATCTTTATAATCCTTGTATAGCCTCCTTTTCTGTCTTTGTATCTTACTCCCAAATCTTCCATTAATTTCTTAACCGCTTTGGCTGTAAAAAGGGTGGCTAAATATCTGCGGGCAGCCATGTCTCCGACTTTCGCTCTGGTAATCTTTCTCTGCACAAAAGGAGAAAGCTCCTTGGCTTTGGCTTCGGTTGTCATTATCTTTTCTTTTAAAATCAATGATGTAGCCAAAGTCTTCAGAAGCGCTTTCCTTTGGTCTCTCTCTCTATGTAATCTTCTTCCTTTCTGTAATTTTTTCATGTTATTTTGCCTTTTTCTTTGTTGTTTTCTTTTTCGGCTTCTCCTTCACTTCCGCAACTTCCTCGGCTTTAATTTCGGCAACCGCTCCGCTCATTTCTTGAGACAAGAATCCGAATTGGGCCAAAAGAATACCTAAGGATTCGGCAAAAGCCTCTTCCGGAGATATGGTTCCGTCGGTTTCTATTTCCAAAGCAATCATATCAAAGTCGGTTCTGTTCCCGACCCTCATGTTTTCAACAACGTAATTGACTTTCTTGATGGGAGTATAAATGGCATCCATTCCGATTACTCCAACATCCTTCTTTTCTTCTTTATCTTCGAATACATATCCGACCCCCTTCTCAATCTTAATCTCAATCTCCAACTCTGTTTTTTTATCAGTTATTGTCGCAATATGCAAGTCCGGGTTGGCTAATTTCAAATCAGCTGGGCATTCAAAATCTTTTCCTGAAACTTCAGCCTCTCCTTTAACCTTTAAAATTGCCGTCTGAGGCTCATCGATAAAGGACTTGAACCTTAGCTGTTTCAAATTCATTAAAATGTGTAAAACATCCTCTTTTACGCCTTCAAGCGTGGCAAACTCATGAGGGGCATTCTTGATTTTCACCTCTGTCACGGCTGCACCGGTTAAAGACGACAAAAGCACTCTCCTGATGGCATTACCGAGAGTAATTCCGTAGCCGGGATAAAGCGACTCAATGTCGAATATTGCGTGATTGTCGCTAACCTTTTTTGTTTTGATTGACGTTGGCAATGGAATCATATTTTTTATATTTATTATTACCTTGAATAGTGTTCAAAGATTGTTGAAATTTCAGAAGGCAATTGGACGTCTTCCGAAGTAGGAAGCCTCATGACTCTTCCTTCGATTTTGTCTCCGTCAAAAGATAGCCATGCGGGCAAGCTGTATTTCTTCATAGTTTCCGGCAAAGTTTTTAATATTTCCTTTCCTTTAGAACCTTCTCTAACCAAAATCGTATCGCCGGCGCTGATTTTATATGAAGGGATATCAACTTTTCTGCCATTGACCAAGAAATGTCCGTGAGTAACCAATAATCTGGCCTGGCCACGAGACTTAGCCCAACCCATTCTAAAAATAATATTATCCAATCTACTTTCAAGCTTTGAAACTAATTGGGAAGCAACATCAATTTCTGAGGTTCTGTTCTCCATTACTTCAAATACATATTTTTTGAATTGCGATTCGGAAACATTGTACCATTTTTTGACTTTCTGCTTTTCTCTCATCTCGCGTCCAAACTCAGTCAAATTAGACCTTCTTTTCTTGGCCTTCTGTCCGGGTGCGAACGGACGCTTCACCATAGCACATTTGGCAGAAGTACATTTTTCCCCTTTTAGGAAAAGCTTATCTCCCAATCTCCTACAAATTTTACACTTTGCTTGTTTCATAGTTTGAATTATAACCTTCTCGGTTTCTTAGCTTTGCAACCATTATGCGGAATTGGAGTAACATCCTTAATTGAACTTATTTCAAATCCCTGATTAGCGATTGATCTTAAGGCCGACTCTCTTCCCGAGCCGATACCCCTGACTACTACCTGAATTTTCCTTATTCCCATCTTCTCGGCAACCTGTCCCAATGTTTCAGCCAGTTTTGAAGCCGCAAAAGGAGTTGATTTTTTGCTTCCCTTAAATCCAATCTTTCCGGCCGACTTGCTGGACAAAACATTACCCATAGTGTCGGTTAAAGTCAAAATAGTATTATTGTATGAACTAAAGATGCAAATCTTGCCTTCTCTTGTCGCAGCAGCTTTAGAAACTTTCTGCTCTTTACCCAAAGTCTTCTCCAGCTGTTCGCCTTCCTTAATCATTTCTGCCTCGCTCTTTTGTATTACGTGTTTTTTCCCCATAGTGTTATTTTCTATTTAGGCGTAGGAGCGGCTTTTCTTCCTGAACCGACCGTCTTTCTGACATTGTGCCTTACTGTTCTGTTGTTAATCCTTGTTGTCTGTCCTCTTACGGGCAATCCTTTGGCATGCCTCGCACCTCTCCAAGAACCGATATCCTTTAATCTCTTAATATTCATCATTACTTCCCTCTTCAAATCACCTTCCACGTTGTAGTTTTTTTCAATATACTGCTTTATCAAATTAATATCATCCTGAGTCAATTCTTTTGCCTTCTTGTTAAGAGGAATATTACAATCAGTTAAAATCTTTTTAGCCAAAGACGGTCCTATTCCGTAGATGTAGGACAACCCGATTTCTATTACTTTTTCGTCCGGAATGTTAACTCCGATGATTCTTGCCATAGTATAAATTAATTATGCACCCTGTCTTTGCTTGTGCTTAGCATTTTTCTTGCAAATAACGTAAACGCGTCCTTCTCTTCGGACGATTTTACAATCTTTACAAATTTTCTTGACCGATGGTTTAACTTTCATGCTTATTTTTTTCTGAATATTATCCTTCCTCTTCTCGCGTCGTAAGGAGTCATTTCCACGGTAACTTTATCTCCGGGAAGTATCCTAATTTTAAAAACTCTTAATTTACCTGCCAAATGCGCCAGGACTACTGACTGGTCATCGTCTAATTGTACCTTAAAAAAACCGTCTGGCAAACTTTCCAATACAATACCGTCTTTTTTAATCTTATCGTCTTTTTTTACCATTTGAAAGGATATTAAGACAATAGCAAAACTTTCGCTTTTGGTCAAGAGATTAAAGCGTTTCTTGCTATTATTTACTTTTTAGCATACCCGTTATTTAAATCAAGAGCCCTTTTCTCGTATTCTCCCCTGTCTATCTGGTCACTCGCCAAAAGATTATTTAGGCCAGAATAATAATTTTGTTTAATTTGTGATATCGGAATGGTTTCGCTAAAAATCCTAATCTCGTCAACTTTTCCATCAAAATAGTTTAAGGTGTCTTTACCAATTCTATTAATTGTATAATTTCCTGACTGTGCAGCTCCACTAAAAGATACTTTTGCCACTCCTGCATTAATGTAGCTATAAACAATATTACTTGAATTGCGAGTAATTACCACAAAAATCCATTGATTTGTTTTTGTACCATCAGAACTGGTATTATCAAGGGTTCCTCCTTGTAATACCCTCATAAAAAGTTTATCCGAATTAACACTAAATCCTATTTTTTGAGAATCATTAATGTTTCCTAATACCATATCATAAGTATTGTTTGTGTCCCTATAGGCCCAGAAAGAAGCCGTAAATGACCCGCCCAATACTACATCACCATTCAAAATAAAACAATCATTGCTGGCTCCGTTAAATTCAAAACACCCATCATAAACACAACTCGAACTCGTCTTCCAATGTGCTGTACCATACAATGTTCCGTTATTGCCTGCCCAACTATCGATAGCATCACCATTTAATTTCCATTCCGAAACCAAGCCTGTCATTAGAGCATTTCTCAGGGAATTAGAAAACACTTGAGCTTTGGCAATATTCGCGCCATTGGTCATTCCATTCATTGTAACGATAATCAGCCCGGAAAGAATTCCGATTATAGCAATAACAACCAATAATTCAATCAGTGTAAATGCTAATTTGAGCTTAGTTTTCACTAAAGTTTAATTTGATGTTTATCCTCTCTTCATTATTAGGAATACTCCACTTCCAAAAAGGAGAAATCTTTATTTCAACCTTTTTTATTTCCGGAATGTTCTCCAATAAAGAAGCCGAATATTTAGTATTTTTTCCCATCAGACTATCCATTAAGAATGAATTCTCTGGTAACGAGTATATTTTCGCCTTGAATGTAACTTTCAAGCTAATCGTTCCGTCTTTATTTAACTTCTTTTCTTTAACTTCGTAAGCGATACTTCCGGGAACAATTGTTTTCAATTCAGAAATTTCTTTTTTAAAAAGTCCCTCTCCTAATTTATCCACGTCCTCGTCCCTGAAAACAGTCGCTTCGGTCTCGATATGACCCGAGACGTTAAACTGGTCAACCTCATCCCCTTCCTTGGCGTTAACAACCATATTGGTAATCTTCGGAGAAATATCTTCTTGAAAATATGAATAACCTTGAGGAGCCGTGGCAATCAAAGCCTGCTTTGATTCTTCATCATATTTTTCTTCAAATTTATCTTCAGCCAAGCTAATATCGTTCTTGGTTACTATCTTCACCTGCGATTCTTCTCCTCCTGACAGAGCCGTAACTGTCTCAGCCCAAATGTTTGAATAATACTCGGAACCGTTTAATCCAGGAAGGGAAAAAGTGGCCGAATTAATATTGTATTTCGCACCAGCTTCCGCAGCTGTTACTTTAATTTCAATTGAACCGGGAGTAGAATCAGATTTAGCCGCCGGAATAGTAAAGGCGGAATCTGACTTATAAATAAATTCTCCGGGGACTGATAAAAATCTTGTACCTTTAATTAAGGTTAAGGCTTTGGCCGGTTTAATTTTATTAAACACCTTTATCGTTCCAACTGCTTTTTTCGCCTTATCATCGGTTCCCGTAGCTTGATAATTATCAGAACCATCTCTCTTATCAGAAAAAATTATACCGGGAACAACATTCTTCTCGTAATCAATCACTGCTTCGGAAGTATCAATAGTTAAATTCGCTTCAACCGAAACATCTTCCGTATTCGGGAATATTTCCACTTCGGCTTTGCCTTGGACAAAGAAAAATACTCCGACTAGTGATAAAAAAATCAAAACAAATAAAGGAATAAAAGGAAACTTCCCTTTTTTTCTTTTAATCGGCTCCCTGACTGAACATTCTGTAGCCATTTCTTCATGAATCTCTTCTTGGTGTTCCGGCGGGATAATGTCGTATATTTTTCTTGTCATATGTTTTATTGGTTTATAACTGCTTTGATTCTTCTCACTCCCGCGCTCGAACTCTCCTCTTTTACTATTCTAAACGATTTCAGCTCGCTTGTCTTCCCCGCGTGAGGCCCGCCACAGATTTCTTTACTAAAGACTTCCCCGCTTTGCGGATTAAACATTGTCCAGACTTTAACTTTATCAGGATACTTTTCTTTAAAGAAAGCCAAGGCTCCTGACTTTAAAGCCTCGTCGATATTCATTTCTTCTTTCTTTATTTCTAAATCTTCCTTAATTTTTAAATTAACTAAATCTTCAACCTTCTTTATCTCTTCGGAGGTCATTTTGTCCATATGCTTAAAATCAAATCTCAATCTCTCGGAATTAATATCCGAACCCATCTGTTGCACGTGTTCTCCTAAAATATTTCTTAAGGCTGTGTGCAATAAATGAGTGGCTGTGTGCAGTTTGGCTCCTTCTTCTCCCGCATTTTTCCCTACTCCTCCGAATTTCTTTTCCGCTCCCTGCCTTGATATATTTTGATGTTTTTTAATTTCTTCATTAAATTCATCTTCATCAACAGCCAATCCTCTTTTTTCCAATTCTTCTTCTATCATTTCTATCGGGAAGCCATAGCTTTGATAAATATTAAACGCTTCTTTCCCGGAAATTTTCTTTCCTGGGTCAACGTCTTCAGCGATACTTGAAACTCTTTCCAGCCCCTTATCCAATGTTTTTATAAACTTCTCTTCTTCTTTTTTAATTATATCTATAATCTCGTTTCTTTTTGATAAAACATTCGGATAAACGTCTTTGTATTTATCAATAATAATATCGACTAGTGGAATCCAAAACTCCTGTTTCAAATCGAGCATCTTCCCGTATCTGATTGTCCGCCTCAATAATCTCCTTAAAATATATCCCTGCCCAACATTGCTTGGCTCAATTCCGTCAGCGATGACAAAAACAGAACTACGTATATGGTCGGCTATTATTCTAAATGCTTTTTTGTTTCCCAAATACTTTTTTTCTGAAATTTCTTCAAGTTTTGAGATAAAATAGGAAAATAAATCTGTTTCATATGAAGCGCTCTTCTGGTCCAATAATGACAACAACCTTTCAAATCCGATGCCAGTATCAATATTAGTCTGCGGAAGCTGCTCGTATTCCCCTTTTTCATTTTTTAAATACTGCATAAAAACAAGATTCCATATCTCGACCACTCTTTTGCAATGTTCGCAATTTGGTCCGCAGTCCGGATTTCCACAGCCAAGTTCCTCGCCTCGGTCATAATGTATTTCCGAACACGGCCCGCAAGGCCCGGTATCGGAAACCGGCCCCCAGAAATTATCCTTCTTTGAGCATTCTTTTATCCTTTCAATCGGTATCCCGTATTTAAGCCATATGCTTATAGCTTCTTCGTCTCTCGGAATTCCTTCTTCTCCTTTAAAAACGGTAATATGTATCTTTTCTTTATCTAATTTTAAAGTATCAACCAAAAATTCCAAAGCATACTTAATCGCTCCCTCTTTAAAATAGCCCGTTTCATCTTGTCCGATAGACCAGTTCCCCAGCATTTCAAAAAAAGTGTGATGAGTATCATCTCCTATCTCTTCAATGTCCCCGGTCCTAAAACATTTTTGGCAGGAAGCCAGATGTTTCGAACCGAAATCACTAACCGGGTCTTTCTTTCCAGACAAATACAAAGAAAACTGCTGCATACCGGCCGTAGTAAAAAGAACCGAAGGGTCATTCGGCAGAAGAGAAGACGACTGCACTATCTTGTGCCCTCTCTCGGCAAAAAAATCCAAAAAAAGTTTTCTTAGTTTATAAGAGTCCATTAGATATAAAATAACAAATCAAAGGTCTTTGGTCAAATAAATATTTGACTTTTTACAATAAAAAGTATTAAATAAAACAAGCACGGAGGTGCTTTATGGAAAAAAGAGGATACTTTGTAATTGGACTCATATTCATTGGTCTCTCTCTTGTTATCATTTGCAGCTATTTGACAACAGAAAAAGCATTAACAACCGCAACCATATCAATGATAATCGGAGTGGCTGGAATAATTTCACTGTACCTATCCGAAAAAATCAACGAAGAAATTTCTACTCTATCAGTGATTATGCTGATATTCGGAGGACTCCTTATTCCGTTATCTTCCCTTCCGAAAGAACACTCACTGTCATTGACTGCCCTATTATATCTTGTAGCAATTCTCCTCCCGATATTGGGGCCACCACAAAAAACAAACAAAGAAGCATCTGTTCAATGAACAGATTTTTTTATACCAAAAACGCACCCTTTAACAGGTGCGCCTTTAATTCAAAACTATTCTTTGTCTGACATTTTTCTCCTGGCTTCTTCAATCAGTCTTGAGGCAGCTTCTTTTCCGCCTAAACCGAATGATAATCCCAGGGCTAAGGTCAATGTTCCGACAAAACCCATAATCAAGACCTCGACAATCTTCGGAGTGATTCCTAACTGTAACAATACCGCCAAACCGGCAAAAATATAAATGGCCCATTTGACGACTACTCCCAAGAAATTGACAGAACCTACTCCCATTTTCTTAGTTGAAACCTTAACCAGCTTTTCAACAATATCAGCAATGATTATAGCGACGACTAAAATAATAATTGCGACTAACAAGTTGGGTAGCCAAGCAACAATGCTTGCTAAAAGACCGGCAAAAGCCATCCATCCCATAATGTCAGTAACGATCATTAAGAAAATGATAACAAGAATCCATTTACATACTGCTCCGATAAAGCTTGAAGGCTCTACCTTCACATCGGCATTATTCAATGCCTCTTTCCATCCAGTCTTCTCAAACAAAGAATCAAATTGAAGTTTGTTTAATATCTGGGCTACCAGCTTTCCAATCCAGATGGCGACAAACCAGCCTAGAATGAAAATGATGATTGCGGCCAACAAGTTGGGCAAGAACAAAAGAATATCTTGCCAGGCTCCCTGTAAGGCCTGCGTTGTAATCAATGACCAATCTTGTATCATATATTTTTCCACTTTCCCGGTATTCGCCAAATCAAAAAAGATAAGGAAAACGAGGAAGAGATGGACGTTATTGGTTTAAAAACATTATACCACAAGGGTTTTTGCGCGCAATAAAGTTATCAACAGGCCGCTTCCTTCTTTAATTCTTTAACCGAATAAAACATAAATATTGAAAGAAGCGTTATTGTACATAAAGGAACCAGCCAGAATGGATATTCGTTGCCAAAACTTTCCAAAACCATCATCATTCCCAATAAACCAACCGAATACATAGCTCCATTTTTAAGATAAGCGTATTTACTGATGGTGTCTATCCCCGAAAGGGTTAATTGCCTGACTACCAATGCTCCTAATCCATTACCAATAATAATCAAAGGAATAGACATTGTAAAAGCAAAAGCTCCAATGACTCCATCAATGCTAAAAGAAGCATCTAAAACCTCTAAATAGAGGATTTTACTCCAAGCGCTCATATGTCCCGACATCAACTCCTTCTCTTTTTCTTCGGCATTCTTTTTAAAACCGTCTGTAATGAAAAAAGCTGAAACTCCGATAGTTGCAGCCAAAGCTAAAATTGGATTTATCTTTAAGGTAAAATAAACAATAGTCGTGGTAAAAAGAGAAGCGATAGCGTAAAACCAAACACCCTGACGATGGATAAAGCTCTCCACCCAAAAGACACATTTTTTCTCTTCCAAGAACAGCCAGGATAAAAATACTAAGAATAAATAAGAACCTCCTCCTAAAAGCAGCAACGGCTTTGAAGCATCCAGCGATTCCTTAACTATTCCGTTATTAGAAGAAAAGGCCGAAGAGAAAACGCCAACGATTGATAAAGAAGGATTGGTTAGCCAGACAATCGCAAAAGGCAATAATCCTCTAACTACAAAAACAGCAAAAATAATACCCCAGAACAAGAATATCTTCTTGAATTTCTCGGGCATTGTTTTTAAGACGTGGGCATTAATAATCGCATTATCCACACTACTAATAACCTCAAAGAGGCAAAGACCGAAAACTACAACTAAAATTTCTAATATCATCATATAAGAAATATTATAATAAATAAAAAAAGTTTTGACAATAAACCGCGGAAAATTTTGTATATAAAAAAAGAAGGCCTAATGTTACAGTCTTTTTCACTGTCCGGCTGATTGTAGCCGGGGCCTTGAACGAATCCAGAACAATATTGCTTTTCTCTTTATGAGAACGATCATTCCCACTGTATAGCAGGAAATTATCAGCAATATATTCAGATAGACATTGCTGTCCGGACCCAGTAGATACCAGAGATAATAATCGATCATCATCAACATTACAACAAGCATGACCGTGATTAGTAGTCGGTCTGTGCCTATTTTGTAGGCAACGTAGCACTCGGTTACGAACATCATTACCAAGAAGATGGTCAGGCAGCCGAGGATTAATCCACCCTTCACTCCGATAATAGTTCCTATTACCGCGATTGCGGCAGCAATAGAAATGTAGACGTAAATGATCTTTTCGTACAATATGAACCCTCCTTTAGGGTAAATATATTATACAATATTTTATTATATCTTGTCAATAGTAATAAAAATCGAAAAGGAAGCTATTTGGCTTCCTTGAAAGGAATCTCCTTTTCAATAATTTCCCTGGCCGTAATTTTTCCTGCCACTAAAAACCTGAGGGAATGTTCAACGATGTCCGCCTCAATGCTTCCTAAGACGTAAGAACCCTCAGAAAGACTTACCCTTTTGGCTTCAACGTCTCCCTCGACAATCATGTAATTATAGAAAGTGTCTGCAACTTTCACATTGCCGATTATTTTTCCATAATTTTCAACATTGTCAGCGGTGATTGAAGCAAAAACAGTCGCATCCGGTTCAATAATAATTGTCGGAGCCTTAACCTTCAGTGCTCCGACAAATATCCCAGATGGAATGGTAAGCTTTCCAGATACCCTTATCAGCCTTAAGCCAGTAACCCCAGTTTGAAGAGTACGGTCTCCAGAAATCTCCATATCCTCAGAATAAGGTTTTGTAATGAGCATAAGTCATAATATACAATAAAATTAGAAAAAAGTAAAACACCCTCGCGGATGTTTTTCTTTGTGGACCAATGGGGACTCGAACCCCAAACCCCCTCATTGCAAATGAGGTGCTCTACCATTGAGCCATTGGCCCCTCATTCCGGTGGGTATGCCTGGACTCGAACCAGGGACCTCGTCATTATCAGTGACGCGCTCTAACCAGCTGAGCTACACACCCTTCTTTAAAACGTATAACTGCTCCTTCATGGGATTAAACCATGAAGAAACTTTTTTTGAAAATACAACTTCCAATTTCAAATCTTCAAATATCTTCTCCCATTCTTTATTGGTATAAAAATTACCCCTATTTGAATTCTTCTGAAATAAATATGCGAATGAAATTCCGTGAAAAAAACAAAATAATTTGCTTAGTAACCCTTCGGGTAAATTTTCATATAATATAACGGCTCCCTTCGTTACCCTCTTAGATTCTTTTAGCAGTTCTATCGGATTTTTGCAATGGTGCAAAACGAAATTAATGAGAACCGCATCGTATATATCGTCTTTTGCAAATGACAAATCATCCCCTCTGAATAATTTGAAAGGAATCGGCAAGACTCGATTGTCAATGATGTCAATTCCCAAAACTTCGGAATTGAAAAATCTTTCGAATTCTTTGCTTATTATGCCCGACCCGCAACCCACATCAAGGATTTGCGAATCGGAAGGAATAAAATCCTTGCAATCTCTGCACATTTCTCTTCCCGCTTTTTCATATAGTTTTTGAAATACGCGGTATTGAAAAGGTCCGATACTTTTCATTAGGAATTTTAGTTAGTTTCTTAGAGTTGTCCCGCTCAAGATAGTCTTTTGTTTAGGTAGAAAGACCAATACCTCATGATTAGTTCAGTGA
>JBBACM010000015.1:0-17518 GCA_041657045.1 Minisyncoccota bacterium | reverse complement strand
AGTCGAAGCGAATCAAAATCGGAGGCTAATCCATGATTCAAGGAGTTTGTGATGTTTGCGGCAAACACGGCCAAGTAATCAGAACCATATATGCAGGTTCAGGCAGGGTTGCCACAAGATGCCCTGAAGACCTCAACCAACCAGAAGACTACAGCGGAACAAGAGGCCAATAAAATGCAGACAAAAACAACCTGCAACCACTGTCCAGAATTGAAGTGTGACATAAGAGAAACATGCCCAGACAACGCGGGGGAAAAGAAAAAATGACTTTGATGAATCCTAACCCTGCTTCAAGAAAAAAAGCAAGCAAAAACATGATAACCTGCCAAAACTGCAAAACCGAATTTGCCGCAGACGGCAGAGGCAAACCACTATACTGCCCAACATGCAGCCAGAAAAGACGGGTTGAACTAAACAGGCAAACTTACCAGAACAGAAAAAACAGGACGAAGGGGCTGTCTGCATTTCAGAATTTGGTTAGTTCGTGAGCACCAACCAACCAAAAAAAATCGCTCTAGAAAATTAAAATTCCTTCGTTAACTTACGGGACGGAATAATAAATAAAAGTAGTATAATCTGGTGCGCACCAACCAACCAACTTTCACAGTAACAAGGTAGTGTGTCTAAAAAAATGCAAGTGAAACAAACCTACACAAGAACATTACGACTTTCAGGCGAAGACCTCGACCAAGAACTCGGCACAGCAGACTTCATAATGAAACGTGAAGGCTGGAGCTTTGATGTCTACATAAAAAACGCTATGAAAGAATACAATCAACGACATGGCACTGGCAATAACAGTTTTCAACTTGATAAATTCGGAATCACATGGACCAAGGCTCAGTCAGTTAGCAAGTGTGGGTTTGCTAGGCATCCTAAGGGGGTTTCTGACTTAGCGGTTATGACGGCTTTGTATAAGCCTAAGAATCAGGTTATGGGTGTTTGTAGTTTTCATAGGGCTAGTGTTGAGGCGGATGTTCGTTGTGGGTATGTTTGGGCTGAGGTTTCAGGTGAAAAACGAAAGGAGCTTCCCTAATGTGTAAAGATTGTAGGCGGTTGGATGCTCTATGCGAGAAAAGCAGGGTTGCCGATGCTGCTTCTGAACGGGTTTTGCGTGAGTTGCGTTGGAGGTTTAGATGTTAATGGCTGCTTGGATATTTCTTGCTTTATTTGCTGTTGTCGTAGCTGGCTCTTTAGGTTTTGTTTTCTGGTTGGTTTGGCTCTGTGGTGGTAGTGAAATAAACGGAGCTGATTTTGATTGAAGGTTGATTTGTGCATGTGGACTTTAAACGGCGCTAAAACGTTGAAGCCTGTTTTGGAGCGCATTAACAAAGTTATTCCTGAATGTGTTGTGGGTCAGCGGTTGATTGTTGATGACGGAAGCACAGACGAAACCATAAAAATTGCGAAAGCCTGTGGCTGGCGCGTGATTCGTAATGAGGGCAAAGGTATCAGTGACGGCGCAAACACGGCGCTTAAACATGTTGAAACTGAATGCTTCTGTAGTTTTGAACAGGATTTGCTTTTATCGCCTAAATGGTGGAAAAGCATGATTAAACATATTCAGCCTAAAAATGTAGCTGCTGTAAGCGGCATTAGACATCATTATCCCAGTGAAAGTATGCGGTTGCTGCATGAGTACACGGCTGAACGTTATGTGAATTGGGCTAGGGGGTTGCCTGCTTACTTGGGTACTCATGCACGTTTAAAGAGTGCTATGAGTTGGGGGAGAACGTTAGATAACACTATTTACAAAACAGAAATTATGAAGGAGATTGGCGGCTTTCCCAAACTGCCTGTTTCTGGAGGAGTTGACACAGTGTTAACTTGGAGAATCATTAACGCTGGTTACGTTTGGAATGTTGATTTCCAAATTGTTAGTTTGCATTTGAATAAAACTTTTGTTAATGAGTTGAAGTGCCAGTTTTTTTATGGCAGTTGTTGGGATGCTATTTGGTGTGAGGTTCCAAGTTTACCTGTTAACTTGTTTACGGCTGTGACGCGGTTTTTGTTTAGTCCGTTGTCAAGTATTCATCCAGTGTTGGTTAAACGTTGCCCCGCTATCATGGTTGCTTACCCGCTGGTTCGGTTGCAAGTGTTGAGGGGGCTTATTGATAGCAGAAAAAAAAGGAGATGTAAATGTTGAAAAAACGTTTGCTGCGTTATTACTTGTATATTCGGCGTGGTATAGGTCATGTTGGCGTGGTTTTAAGCGCGTTTACGGCTGTGAACACGTTTTATCTTGTTAGTCGTGACTGGCCATTTTTTGCGGATTTAAGTTACCCGTTAATTATGGGGTTAGGCGTTTTGCTTTTGCTTCCTGTGCTTGTAGGTGTTGGGTTTTGGGATTACAAAAAAGGCTTCTTTGAGATTGAATGCTCCGTACACACTGAAGAGAATCCGTACGCTAAAGACTTGTTCACGATTAAGGAAAAACAGTTTACTTTGCCTATTAGTTTGATGGCTGCCGAGGTTTCCTTAAAAGTTAACCGCGAGTTAGTTGAAAAATTTGGTTTAAGCAAGGAAATTAATGTTTCTCTTGACCGTTTGCAACAGGCTAAAGACATTGTTGAAGCTAAACTGAGGGATTCTTAAAATGAACACCATCTTTTTAACTGGCATTTTTAGTTCTGACATGCCAAGCGTGGGGGACCATGCCCAACTTTATGCTTTGGAACAGTTTTTAGCAGATAAATTCAACGATTACCAAGTTGTAAAATTTTGTAGAAATGACCCTGAAATTTTGCAGAAGCTTCTAGAGCAAGTTAAGCTTGGAGACTTGATTTTTATATGCAGCAGCGGCGACTTTGGCGATAAATATAGTAGCTTAAGCGATTGGCATGGCACACGGAAACAAATCATTGAAACCTTTAGGGATAACAGGGTTGTTCAATTACCAGTTTCAGTTTGCTATTTGAGTGCATGTAACTTTGAGGTTGACAAGGGCTTTTTTGCTGACAAACCACATTTTACCCTACTTTGCCGTACACCTGAAAGCGCAGAAATGTTAAAAGCAAACTTTAACTGTGACGTAAGATTCTTTCCCGACTTTGTATTCTACTTAAAACCAACTATAAAAGTACAAAACCGAAATGGTATTTTGCTTATTATGAGAAAAGATGAAGAGGCTTGCTTTACTCCGCTTGATGCCGTAAGCAGTTTAATGGTGACTTTTGAAAAATGGGGTTTGATTGGTAGAGCTTTAAACAAATTTTTGCGAAATTTAGGCTACAGGAATAATGTTTTAAACTTTGATGCGGTACTAAACAAAGTTAAAAAAGCCTGTTCATCTGTCGATTTTAAAGACGTTATGGTTTCAGACTGCAAAGTAACTGATGAATCAAGAAAAACACTTATACAAAACCTGCTTGCCGATTTCAGCCAGTACAAGGTTATAGTAACTGACAGGTTTCATGCAGCCGTCTTTGCAATGCTAACTGGTACATCATGCGTTGCTTTACCAACTGGCATAAAAGACAAAATTAAGGGTTGTAACCAGCTTTTGCCCAATACATTATACGTTGATGCACTCAAAGATTTACACAGTGCAGTAAAGCAAGCCTTAACCTTACAGTCTAAAAACATGGATTACACAGTGTACTTTGACAGTTTCAGAGACATTGTATTCAAGCCTAAAACTGTACAGGTTAAACAGGTGCTTTCAAACGACACGTTAACAGTCATCAAAAACCGCAGAAGCATAAGAAAATTTAATGGTTTACCTATACCAAAAGACAAAATAAACGCTATAGTTGAAGCTGGCATATATGCGCCATCCGCTGCCAACATGCAAGCAACACGATTCAAAATAGTGACAGACCCAGCGTTAATTCAGCAAATCATTAAACATTGCAGCCCTTGGCTCCAACAAAGTAATCCTTCTTTAGTAATTGCGGTTTGCTACAATCTCAGCCAACCTAACAAGGCAGGGATAAACATGAAAAGCCGTTTTGAGCCTTGGAGACGGTTTATTTGGCAAGATACAGCCTGTGCTATGCAGAATATGATGTTGGCTGCTGAAAGTTATGGTTTAGCGTCATGCTGGGCTAGTATTTCACCAAGCAAGTTTGGCGCTCAAGAAAAAAATCTTAGTAACCTTTTAGCTTTAAACGCTGACTTGAAACTAACCTGTTTGCTTCTTATCGGTTATCCACTGCAAACTGTAGATTACGATTCAGCGGTGCATCAAGGTTTCAAAATCAAACGAAACCCAATAGGAGCCGTATTATAATGTCTTTTACAAAACAAACCCAAAAAATGCAGCATTTATTTGAGATTCCATTACGAAAAGAACTGCATAATCAACTTAGAAAAATCCGTGACTGCGACATTTACATTGATGTTGGCGCATGTGTTGGAACAAGTAGTTTACTGCTTGAAAAGGGGACATGCTACGCTTTTGAGTTTGACCCAGAAGCGTTAATAGAACTAAAAAATAATATAGCGTTAAATCCAACTAAAAAAATAGTTGTTGTTGAATCCCCAGTTTCCAATGAAGAAGTAGGCTACGAGTTAAAACGTAAAAACAGGTTAGGCGACACATACCTAATTAAAAATTGTTGTTCCACACAGAAAACAGTCACTTTAGATAATTATTTTAAAAACCTTAAAAATATTAAGGTTATAAAAATTGACGCTGAAGGACAAGACTATAACGTTTTGTTAGGCGCTAGACGTACTCTTAAGAAACTTCATCCTTGGATTATAGTTGAGGCATGGAGTAAAGAGTTAGACCGTTTAATTACCTGTTTTCTTGAGCAGTTAGGTTACAAAACAAGACATGTAGGCATTAACGTAGTTGGCGAATATACCCCGTCAAATAGACGATTAGAAATAACTACGCTGAATAAATGCTCTGTATCCTGCCGTTATTGCCCTCAAGAAGTTTATCAACAAGCTTACACTGGAACCAGCAAATTAACTCTGGAGAACTTTAAAAAAGCATTAAATAACGTTCCTAAAACCGTAATTATTGAGTTTGCAGGATTCTGTGAACCTTTCTTAAACCCTGAATGCATCGACATGGTTGAGTACGCAGACAATCAAGGTTTTCAAGTAATCCTTGACACTACATTAACCGGATTAACAAGCGGAGACATACAAAGGTTATCTAAAACAGATTTTTTGGCTTTCAGCCTACATTTACCGGATAACCAAAAAAACACAAATATCCCAACTCAAAGCCTAACTTACCAAAAAGCATTAGTTACCTGCCTAGAAGCAATGCGTGTAGACTCTTTTATTTCAATGAACGATAATTTTGAATCAAATTTACGCGCTGGAAACTGTAAAGACTCAAAGCCTAAACGTAGACAAGGCTTTTATTTATGCAAAAAACTTAGCAATCCAGCACCAGTTCTTTTGCCTAACGGCGACATTGTACTTTGCTGCATGGATTTTGGCTTAAAACATAACCTAGGAAACCTGTTCATAACACATTATGACGTAATAGTTAATTCACCTGAATTTTTAAAAGTTAAACAAAACCGTTTCCAAATTAGTGGCAATATACTTTGTCGCTCTTGTACTTTGAGTGAGCATCCCATCAAATTTTTTGCAAAAATAATGTTAAATAAAATAAGGTGTATAATGAAATGAACATAAGTTTAGTGTACCCCTCTATAAAAAACGCTGGTTGGTCCAGCTTAGGAAACACCCAAGAATCACTCTGGATAAATCATGGTGTTGCTTCGTTGGCTGCTTGCTTACAACATGACGGACACACTGTTAAACTCTTGGATTTACGTGATATTACAAGCTGGGGACACTTTGAATCATTGGTTAGGCTTGACTCAGCCTTAACTTATGGCGTTTCAATGGCAACCCTTGACTATCACGAAGCGTTGCAAGCAGCTCACATTATCCGCAAAGCGAAACCTAACGCCTTAATAATTGTTGGCGGCCCACATCCAAGCATTTGTCCTGAACAAGTTGCAAAACACAGAGTTTTTGACTACATAGTTAAAGGTGAAGGTGAAGTAACTCTGCCTAAACTTGTGGCTTCACCATATAGTTATCCCCGAATTGTTCAGGGGGAAAGAGCAAACCTTGACGCGCTCCCCATTGAAGACCGAGAAGTTTTTAATCTCAAAAAAATCTTTGGGGCTTCAAATCCTTATAGTGGAAAACCGTTTTTTTCAATGCCATTCCTAAACGTTATTTCAGGTCGCGGCTGCGTCTGGAAATGCGGATTCTGTAAACCTGGGGAGGACATGATTTTTGGTAAATTCAGAATGCGAAGCCTTGAACACTTTTTCTTAGAAATAGAGTACCTGAATAAAAAGTATGATTTTCAGACGTTAATGATTGACGATGACAGTTTCACATTAAACCCAGATTACACCTTGAAATTCTGTGATTTGTACGAGCAAAGGGTTGGTAAACCGTTTTTCTGTCAAAGCAGAGCAGACTTCATCGTTAAAAACCCTGATGTGATGCAGCGGCTTAAGCAAGCTGGTTTAGACATGGTGTTTATCGGTTTCGAGTCAGGCAGCCAAAGAACGCTAGATTTTATGCATAAAGATACGACTGTGGAGCAAAACTTTGAAGCAGCCGAAATATGCCATAAACTTGGCATTAAGATTTGGGCTAACTATATGGTTGGCTTGCCCACTGAAACCAAAGAGGAGATGCAGGCAACTTTTGACATGATACGCAAGATTAAGCCTGAAAAACCCAGCGGAGCCTTTTTTACACCTATTGTAGGCACTGAACTTTATGATTACTGTAAACAACACGGATTGATGGTTAGTGAGGACCCAGCCGTTTTAGGTTCAAGAAATCCGTCTGTTCCAAAAATTAAAGGCGTTGATTACAAGTGGCTTCGTAAACAGATGTACCCGAATAGCCGATTGTGGAAACGTGCTGGTAAAAAAATGCTTTTGTTCGCTAGGAGTTTAGCGTGATGAGTTGCAAGCTAAAAGATGTAAATGGAGGGGGCTGATTTGCTGGAAATAAATACTGTTATCAATGGAAATGCTTTTGACCAATTATGTAATATCTCAAATAATAGTGTAGATTTAATCGTCACTAGCCCACCTTATAATGCTGGAAAAGAATATGAAAATGTCTTAACCGAAAAGGAATACTTCAATTTTATCAATCCGATTGTTTCAGAATTTGCAAGAGTTTTGAAACCAGACGGTAGATTTGCAATTAATGTAACTTTTAATATTAACCGTATTGAAGATACAGAAAAAACCGTTCTTTTTCCTTTCTTTGCTTGGATAGACGCTTTAAGGCAAAATCGCTTAAATATTAAAGAAAATATAATCTGGGACCAACTTAATAGTGGCTGCAAAACAGCTTGGGGTAGTTGGAAATCTCCTTCTGCACCTCATATTAGGCACATGACTGAAAACATTTTAATAGGCTATAAACAACAATGGAAAAAGCTAAGGCAAGGGAAGTCAGACCTTACAAACACTGAATTTACTCTGTGGACTTTGGATAAGTGGCGTTTTTGTTGTGAGTCTAACCGTGAGCATCCAGCGCCTTTCCCAGAAGAGTTGGCTAAACGGTGTATCAAACTGTTCTCGTATATTGATGATTTAGTGCTTGACCCTTTCAATGGTTCAGGAACAACTTGTGTGGTCGCTAAAAAGTTAGGAAGGCGTTATATTGGCATTGATTTAAGTTCTGATTATTGTAAATTGGCAAGAAAAAGATTAGCTAATATTCCAATGAAATTAGAGTCATTTCTAACTGTTTCATCTCTAGATGCCAAACTCAAGACAGTGATAACGGAGGGTACAACTTGAATGGTAAACCAACCTTTGCAGAAATGTTTGCTGGAATCGGAGGCTTTAGGCTTGGACTCGAAAGGGCAGGCTGGCAATGCGTCTGGGCAAACGAATGGGATAAGTACGCAGCGCAAACGTACCGTAAAAACTTTGGCGAAAAAGAACTTATCGAAGGTGACATTAGAGACATCGACACAGACAAAATTCCAAACGTTGACTTACTCTGTGGTGGATTTCCTTGCCAAAGTTTCTCGATTGCAGGGAAACGGAAGGGTACAGAAGAGGCTAGAGGTACGTTATTTGCACAGATTGTTAGGGTTGCATCAGCTAAAAGACCTAAGATTTTACTGTTGGAAAACGTCAAAGGCCTCTTATCTTCAGACGATGGCAGAGACTTTGCCAAAATCATTCGAGTCTTGGGGAACTTGGGGTATTTACTCGAATGGCAAGTGCTTAACAGCAAATATTTCGGGGTTCCACAGAATAGGGAAAGAGTGTTCATTGTCGGACATCTTAGAGAAGGAAGTGGGCAACAAATTTTTCCTGTCAGAAGTGACGGCAAAACGTCTGATGAGTTACAAGGACTTGTCAGTTGCACCATTACAGGGAGAACCGCAAGTAGTCAATCAAACGGAGACTATGTTGTTGAAATGCAACGGGAGACACAAGGCTTGATACAAATTAATAATGATAACAATAGCCAGGTTGACCGTATCTATTCAACTGAAGGTATCTCTCCAACTGTGCCAACTGTAAGTGGCGGTCGTCATATTCCTAAGATTGTTCAAGCTATGCGTTTTGTTAGAACTGATAAAGCAAAGGAAATACGGAGACAGAATCAGAAAAACGGAAAAGACGATACTCCTTTTGGCAAAGGGTTTAGAGAACTTGTTCCTTCAGAAGAAGATGTCTCAGGTTGTGTAACAGGTGCTTTAAATCGAGATTCGCTTGTTGGAGAATATTTAGAGATTGCTCATTGTTTGAATACTGAAGACAGCCGTAAGTTCAAGTTATCGCCTAATTCGCAACAAAAAGCAAACTTAGTTATTGTTGCTCAAGCTTTGCAAACAGATAACCCACAATCGAGCAGAAATATTAGACGGTTAACTCCAACCGAATGTGAAAGGTTACAAGGTTTTCCTGACGGATTTACCGAGGGCATATCTGATACTCAAAGGTACAAGTGTCTTGGTAATGCTGTAACAGTTAATGTTATTGAGTTTTTGGGTAAACAACTACTATCATCTTTTGACGACAAAACCACTAGGAGTAAGTAACATTGGGTTATCCTAAACATTATGTTGGTCGTTATGGGTGGCTTGCTAAATGGCTTGAAAAGCAAGGCTTTAAGGTTTATCCGATGGAAATGTTTTGCAAGTCTGTGCAAGTCGAGACGAAATTGACAAAAGAACAGATGGATTGGCGGTTAAAAACTGGTCGTTTTGCCCATAAATACCAGTATCTATACGGTAATGTTGATGTTGTTGCTTGGAAAGATGGCAAACTCTGGGCTTTTGAAGTCAAGAATAAAGGTGATAAAGTTAAAACAGCACTATTGCAAACTAAAAACTATGCTGAATGCTTTGATTACTCATGTATTGTTGCTGATGATTTAAAGGAACTGACAAAGTATCGAGCAGAATTTAGAGCATTAGGTGTGGGA
Source organism: Minisyncoccota bacterium (assembly GCA_041657045.1). Taxonomy (GTDB): domain Bacteria; phylum Patescibacteriota; class Minisyncoccia; order Minisyncoccales; family Minisyncoccaceae; genus UBA2211. The sequence continues at coordinate 8,113 of JBBACM010000015.1, read as the reverse complement.
ACATATCATTGGTTTAAAGGCGAAGCTTGTCTTTTAGATGCGCCAAAACTTCAAATGCCAGATGAAGTAATGTATAAAAAACTGTATCAGCGGTTTTTGCGTAATACTGGTATGGTGAAAAAGGAGAACCCGTTTAACAAGTCTTTGCGGTCTTTGTTTCCTGAATATTCTGAGGCTGAGATTAAGAAAATTGATGAATCTCAAAAAAGCTTATCGCAATTCTTTACTGTTAACCCCTAGGAGATGCTTATAGTAATTACCACAAATCTTATATAGTAATTACTATATTATAGTAATTACTAAAAGGCGAACTGGCAAATGATTGCTAAAAATCTAAAAAAGATTCAATGCCCGCTTTGCATCGAGTTAAGATGTGGCAGAAACAGCATACTGAGACACCTGATTGCCGTTCACAATTGTGACATGAAGGAGTTAGAAGAGCTAGATAATAAATACTGTTTGGAGTAATTACGTTATGGGTTTACCTGTGACACCTGAAGAACAAGCAGAATACCGGAAGCTGAACAAGTTGCGTATGAAAGTTTATCGTGATAAAACGCGGGTGCGTAAGTATTCGCCTAGAATTAAGAGAGAGAAAAGTGAGGAGGCTTAAGAAAGGTGGCTCTAATCAAATATATTTTAATTTACACTAATCCTGAAACAGAAAGCAACCAGATAGAGTATTTTGCAGAACTTGAAAACGTCACTAACTATCTGAACACTGAAAAACTATTACCATCTGATGTTAACGTTTACGAGGTAGCTAAAGAAGTGCAGTTTAAAGTTGTTCCGATGTCTTGTGTTCAAAAGGATGTCGATAAGCAATGACTAACCTAAAAAAGGAAATAACCATTACCCTAAAAACTGTTGAAGAAGCCGTACTTTGCTGGCACATAATGAATGCGTCTGCTTTAAGGTCAATTGAAGAGTATAGCAGGGATAGAGTTGATGCAAAAGAAGGGCTAGACTTTGCGGCGCTTGTAGACTACAAATCTGCTTTATGGGAAGATATTAACACGGCTCTCTATGCCCAAAATATTAATCCTCATAACCCGCCTAAAGGCAAACTTGCTGCTATTGATGAAGTAAATTTGGGAGAGGACAAAAAACAATGAGCTTAGAAGCTTACCTAAAATTGGAAAAGAAAACCAAAGACTCCGTGAAGAAATCGAAAACTGGAAACTCAAATATAACGAATACCGCAACGGATGGAACAAAGTCGCTCAAGGCCTTAATACATTGTTTAACTGGCTTGAAACTCGGAAAGATACAAAGACAGAGACAATACGCCGGAAGATGGCAGAGACTTTCAAGTGGGCTTACATGGAGGCTCAGTTTGAGGATTTAAGAGCTAAATGGCCTAACGCTGAAGCGAGAGTAATCGCTGCAAAATGGTATCCATCATCTGTCCATAAAGAACAGAAAACACCGGAGGGCAAACAGTAAATGGCAACATTAACAGAACGATTATTAGTTGAGTTTGACGAAAACACAATCAAAAACCACATTATCCCAGTTATAGAAGAATGGTTGCTATCAAATAGAATGCGAAAACAAAATCAAGACTATGGCAGACGCACAAGCCATGATACAACAATAGACCTTTTGATTGCGAGGGCTAAAAGAGTGAAAGACTTATCGGTTGTACCTAAAACCACAACGGAGGCAAAACCCTAATGGAAGCTAAAGACATCAAACGTGGAGCGTTCTATCGTGCAAAAAAACCCAGAAAATTAATTGACGGCGGTTATGACGACCGCGTAATACTTTGGGTAAGTCAAGACCAGCTTAAGATACAGTATGATAGCCCTACTGTCGGCAATGGTAGACGTTACACCACAATTCCGATTGAGAGATTTCTCAAGTGGGTTGGCAGGGAAATAACAAAAGAAGAGTATATGAATACCGCCCCCTCCCCAAAATCAACGGAGGCAAAAGAGTAATGCAGACCTGTAGAAAATGCGGTGCTACTTTGGCTTTTGTTTCTCTTATGGCTATAGCAAAACCTCAAGATTTTGTTCTGGTTCAGTGTCCTTATTGTAAGCGGATTGATACGATACCTTACGAAGTTTGGTACGATATAAAAAAGCCTGCAACGGTTGAGGCTAAAGACATCAAACTAAAGGAGCAAAAATAACATGTCATGCCCTAAATGTGGTGGCAAAAACATCAGTGGAGAAGTTGAAACCGAAATGCATCTTGAAGGTCCAGTTGTTACAAGCGGAATCTCTTATACCTGTGAGGATTGCAAGCATGAATTTAACGTTAAGGAATTAAAGCCATTAACTGAGCAAGAGAAGGCAGAGCAACTAAAGAAGCAACGCTATTATGACCCTTGGGCTGAGTTTGATTGCCCTGCTGATGGCTGTGATGGTTGCTATAAATCTGGCTGTCCTCAAAGACAAGAACAAGAGGATTTATGCGATTTTACTGGGGAAGAATGCATAGATAGCGATTGCCGTCATATGTGTGGTTGTGTAGGCTGTGAAATGTTAGCTCCACCACCAAAAGAAGAGTTAGAAGAAGAAAACATCCCTTGTGTTGAAACAATAAAAGGAGGCAAATCAGAGTGAAAAGTTTAGTAATAAACGATAGAGGCGTATTTGAACAAGAAACCTACATGCTGACACCTTACGGCATAACCAAACGAAAACACACAGTTCAACTTAAAATCGTTAGACTAAGACAACAAATCCAAGATAAGGAAATGGAGATTCGTAACTTAAAAGCTGAGATTGAACAAGAAGAAAAGAACCTTACAACACTAAACAGCCCCTTAGTTGAATCTTTCATAGCAAAGGAAAAAGCAAAACAAGAAGAAATCCACAAAAAAGCACAATCCATTCTAAAAGAATGCATCGGTGATGAACTCTACACCAAACTACAGGCTAACAAAAAAATCATTTTCACGGCAAAAGATAACATAACTTACAAGATAGAGGATAATGGCAGGGTGTATCGAAAAGTCGAGAAAGAGTACAAGCAACTCTGCATAATTAAACCAGGCAACTTGCCCTTACCTGACTTCCTACTCGCAATGTTTGTCAACTTACGAGAGAATCCAAGCAAATATCCATTGAGGCGGAGGTGAAATGATTGACTAAACTTAGAGGTTTATGTTCAAAAGGCGATACTCCTTTTGAGGGAACACCTGAAGAAATCGGAGAAATTGTTGACAAAATAGAGCGCGGCGAAGTCGAAGAGTTCCCCAAAGGAAAGTACCTACTATTTGACCAGGAAACCAAAAAGATTGTTGGGCGCTATGAACTGGGCGAAACACAGAGCCTTGTTATAATGCCCGTCATTAAAGGCGGTTAAGTAGTGGCCCCTGATGAGTTCCTTAAGGGAACGAAACACCTGAAAGGGTGTCGGGATGAATAACTTGAGCGAATTAAGAGTATCTGAAAATCTGTCATTGCCCAAAGAATCGGCAACGTGGGTTCTTGCTTACCTTGCAAAGCGTGGGGCTGGCAAAACCTATAATGCAGCCGTTCAAGCAGAAGAAATGCTAAAAGCAAACATACCCATTGGAGTTATAGACGGCATGGGTATCTGGTGGGGTCTTAGAGTTAGCAACGATGGAAAAGGCTCAGGCTTACCGATTGTTGTTTTCGGCGGCGAACATGCCGACTTACCACTTAACCCTGAAAAAGCCACTGAAATGGCTAAGGCAATCGTTGAATCAAACATTTCCTTCGTATTAGACTTAAGCGGATTCTCAAAGAACGTTATGCGTAAAATCGTGCAAGCCTTCTTAGATGAACTATACCGAATCAACCGAGTGGTAAGACATGTTTTCATTGAAGAGGCTGACATGTTCGCACCACAAAAGCCCTTTGGTCCAGAAGCTATAATGTGCTTTTCATCCGTTGACAACTTCATACGGAGAGGCGGCAACCACAACTTAGGATGCACCTTGATTACTCAGAGAACAGCCGTTTTAAACAAGGATGTCTTAACTCAAGCTGACTGCTTAGTTATTCTCAGAACTTTAGCACCTCAAGATAAAGAGGCTATCCAAGCGTGGGTGAAAGAGCAAACAGAAGAGGACAAGGACAAACTCAAAGTCTTCTATGACTCACTTAATGACTTGGAAAATGGTGAGGCTTGGGTGTGGCATCCTGAAAAACCAGCGATTTATTGCAGAGTGAAGTTTAGGCAACGTGAGACTTTTCATGCTACAAGAGAGTTTATTTTGAATCCTCATGCAGCCGAAATTAAACTAATGGATGTTGGTGATTTCATAAGCAAATTCCAAACAGTTTTCAAAGTGGAAAAGCCACAATTAACTGTAAACAAAGGGCAAGTTGTTGACCCAAAACTCAAAGAAGAAATTATCCATCTTCAAGAGGTAATAAAACAGAAGGAAAAAGCCAGAGAAGAGGCAGTAGAGCGAGCTAATGAAATTACAAAACAAGTCGAGACATTGGAAGATAAACAAGAGGCACTTCTAAGCGAATTAGCCCAGCTTAATTCAGTAAAAAAGCTTAGAGATGCCATACTGGAAATTCTTCCAATTCAAACAGCAATCAAGGCACCAATAGAAAACGGAAACGGCAACGGCACAACCACTTTAATGCTGACTGGAGAAGAACTAAACGTTCAAGTTGCTCATTCAGAAAAAACGGTTCAGCTTTCAACAGTGAATCAACAAGGGCAAATAATGTACACGGCTCTTAATGACCTGCCAAAAGAGGGCTTCACAGAACGAGAAATATCTGACGCTTTAGACGAACATGGTTGGCCTATTTCACATGGCAGTTTATCAGCAAACTTAAGTGTGAATCTGCCAAGAATGGGGTTGATAATTCGTCTTAACGGTAAGCCTGCAAAATATCGTTTACCAAGCAAAGTTAAGGTGAGTGTAGCAAATTGACGGAAAACAACTGTTTACCTGAAAAACACAAAGATTACTATGATAAAGTTACAAGAGCCGATTATATGAGAAACTGGCGAGCGAATCATCCAAACTATATTCGAGATTGGGAACGCCAGAAAACATTAAATCCAGAACGCCACATCAAAAAGAGAGCTTACAATTTAGCTTACAGTCGTTTACATCCTGAAAAAAGAGGCAAGCATAGAACTAACGAGCAAGCAAGAGCGCAAAACTGCGTTAAAAAAATACCTGTTGAAAAATGTGAATTTTGTGGAGACACAGAAACTTTGGTGAGACATCACCCTGATTATGGCTATCCCAAGATAGTTGTTATTTGTTGTCGCTCCTGTCACAGACATATTCATGAGGAGTTAAAAAACAATGTCAACTGATAAAGAAGAACTAATAGAGCGCATGGTCCTGATAGATAAACAAATTATCCATGACATCTTTGAAAGTAATTACGTGGTTGATGAACTAACGCTTAACATGGATAAACACGGTATGCTATACCTTCATTATGCTAAAAAAAGGAGTGGATGAATTTGACCGAAAGACACACACAACTTAGAATCTATGTGGCAGGTCCATACACGCCTTCAAACTGTGACTTACATGACGCTGCAAGAGTGGCACAGAAAAACGTCAATATCGCAATAACAATCGCCAATGCTATTTTCAAGAAAGGACATTACGCCTTCATTCCCCATCTTAGTCACTACACTCATATTCACGAATCAAATCAATGTAAAGCGCCTAAAGAGTTTTGGTACGAATACGACAACACTTTCCTTGAAAAATGGGCTAATGCCTTGTTCTACATAGCGCCTTCAAACGGTGCTGATATGGAAAGAGAGCTTGCAAAGAAATTGGGTTATCCTATTTTCTATCGACTTGAAGAAATAAAGGAGTACATCTAAATGCCAGAAACAGAAAAGAAAGTGTGGGATAGAGATTTGCGTCAACTATACGCTATCCATTTAAAAAACACGACAGGTATTCACGCAATAGACCATTTAGACTTTTTTCCCTCTTTCGTTGAAGCTAAAATAATGGTTATAATTTATCAAATACGATGGACTGAAAAAGTTGCTATGCAACTTGTTAAAAATCACGCTGATGCTTGGAAAAGAGAGGGTCACCAACCATTTCATTTAATGCCTAAGGACTGGATTGAATTTACCGCAAACAGTAAAAAAGTATAACCGATACTATTATATACTTAATAGTATATTATGTACTAATTGAGGTAAAATAAAATGCCGAAAATGATGTTTAAAAAAGACATAGAAAAACGGTTAAATTCACAAATTAAACGATTAAACGAAGTAGAAACACGACCAGATAGTACAGAAAAGACGTTACTTAAAAATCAAATCATAGGTTATATTGAAGCATTAAAAGATGTGTTGGGGTAAAATGCCTGAGTCTTTTATTGTTGAAGTCCAAGTTCTAAGACGCATAGCCATTCCCAAAGCAACCTATGAAACTTTAGGTTTACAAAAAGGCGACAAGGTGCGGGTTACTGTTGAAAAGGTGGATGGTGCAAAAAAAGTATGAGTGAAATAACATTTGAAAATCGCTGTTCTCCCTATGTTACAGGCAATTGCGACGAGCAGCTTCCACCTTGTAAATGTCCTGTTTGTGGTGGTTTCTTGCCCAGAGATATTTTTCAAGACCCCTTAATTTGTAAACGGTGCGGTTCTGAATTAGTGGCTATTGAAGCAAGTGAGAAGCTTAAGGATTCTGACGATTGGAACGGTGAAGAGGGCAGAATCTGTGTTGTTACAAAGCGAACGAAAACTAAGCAGCAAACTAAGGAAGAGCGCGAGATTAATCGTTTAGTTAAAGAAGGTAGAAAAAGGGAGTATGCTTTCCTATGAGTAACTATTCCAATTTAGGTCAAGCTTTACTAATTATAGCCGCTGTGTACTTCTACTTCACATTTAACCTAAACGAGTGGGTTGTATTTGGAATGATTGCATTAGCAGTTCTAAGTTGGGTTTATCCAGGATTCAGTAAAGAACGTAAAAAGTATATTGAAGCTCAAATTGAGCTTCTTAAAGTAAAAACAGAGTATTATCGGAGAAAACTACAATGAGCAACTGTTACCCAGAAAAAGAAAACAAAAAGCCTAGAAAATATTTAATAGTAAATCCCAATGCGCCTCAAATTGACCATTCTTTGCAAGTGAAACTCCCAAATGGCAAATTTAACAGTGTTAATGTTTTCCAGTATAATCTTTGTTCAGCAGTACATGAAACTGCCCCTGAAAAATGGGTCACTATTGAATTAGATGATGGTAGTTGGATTCAAGTTGGAAATCTTACGCCAGTTTTTGATGAGGAATGTTAGATGAGTTCTCAAGAAAAAGATGATAATCAAATTTGGTTAGAGTGGAAACAAAAACAAGATGCTGAAGTAGATGCTGCTATGTCTGACCCTAAAAACATTCGGTACTATCTTGGAAAATACAAAGTTTACCTAATGCCAAATCAACCTAAGAATTGCGCAGTTCTAGGTAAAAACTACAGGCACATTGTAGCGGCTGAATCGTTCCCTGATGACAGGGTAAAAATGATGGTTAATGAGCGAGAGCAATTTTCAACTTCTTGGCGTTGGCTATATATAAAAAGGAAGGCTGAAGTATGAGTTTTCAAGAAAAAGATGTCCGCTATTATAAAGGCAAATACCCTGTTGAGGTTCTAATCAAGGGAAAACGAAAAGGTAAGAAGGGGCCTGTAACTTGGAGAGTTAAAGCTCTTGTCGAGATTCCTTTTAAGAGCTGGGCGATTGCTGGCTTTGAGGGGTTTGTAGCAGAGGGAACTTGTGATGTGAATGACGAGTTTACAACTATTCCCCGCTTGCTTTGGAGGAAACAGAGATGAGTTTTCAAGAAAGACACAAAAAAGCTAAGAAAGCTGATTTACGCATGTCAATAGACCAAGTCGCAGAAATTTGTGGTTGTTTCACAGATTGCGAAACAAATAACGGATATGGCTGTAATCACCCCAAAAACGAAGATGGTTCAGAATGCCATCGACATAGTTGCCCTGTAGCTTTTCTCTTCGATGATGAAAACGACATAATGGAAGTTACTGATCCAGAGGTAATTAAAAAAATTGAGGCTTTATTATGAGTCTTCCACAAAAAGATGATGGTGAATATGCATGACTGCCCAATATCATTACTGTTCAAATTGCAGCAAAAAACGGCCTGAATGCGGTCACACTC
>JBBACM010000014.1:0-18371 GCA_041657045.1 Minisyncoccota bacterium | reverse complement strand
GGGGACTATACTGGAAGTGCTCCACCCGATCCCATTCCGAACTCGGAAGTGAAATCTTCTAAGGCCGATGATAGTGGTATCCGCGAAAGTAGGTCGTCCCCGTATTAAAGATCGAAAGGAGTTTTTTGTTTCATTTGACGTTCAAATCTTCGGCGTGGTATATATAAGTTAATGTTCATTTAAATGAACATATGTGTGGTGATTATGATGATTGAAACTGAGGTTGATTTAACTCCAGCCGTTGATGAAGTTATTGTGAAGATGATAAAGCAAGGCAACTTTGGATCAAAAATTTTCTGTCTTGCTCTTAGTCAGGGAGCGTCCGAAGATGTTAAAAGAGATATGCTGACCTGGCTGATAAGAAGAGGATTGATATTGTATTATGCAGATGGACATCCAGGAAAAGCTGCTTTGTGTCCCTACATAAAGCTGAAACTTATTGATGATTTTTTTAGAGCCTGTTGTCTTTTTAAAAATCAATCAAAAAATTTACCGATAGAATTTATTTTAGGAAGAATCCATTCTGGAGCACCAATAATAATCAAACCTAGTCAGCAATTTATTGATGATATAAGATATGACGAAGCAATTCGTCATACTTTTTTTAATTTTGCTTTTTTGTAATTGTAGTATATAATCAGAGTATGAATTCCGTCATCACCAAGAAGAGAATATTAGCCCTTGTTTTTTTAATCGGTTGTTTTTTAATTATAAATGCTTTTTTTAAGGATGGATTGAAAAATTTCTTCTACTCAAAAGCAGAACAACTCCAAGCTTCTTTGTGGAACAAAGGAAGCGAAGAGTATTTTTCTAAAAAAAACCAGGAGGAGTTGAATAAAAAATTGATTGAAGAAAATCAGAAGCTGCTCTCGGAATTGGCCGGGTTGCAGGGAGCGAGGGAAGAAAATGAAACATTAAGAGAAGCTTTGGGATTAAATCTTCAAAAGGATTTTGATTTGGTTTTAGGTAAAGTTATTTCCAAGGATATTCTATCTGATTCAGTATTGATAAATATTGGGCTAAATGAAGGAGTCAAGAAAGGATTTCCGGTGATTCTTTCCGGTAAGGCGTTGCTTGGAAAGGTTATTGATGTTTATCCTAATTATTCGCGGGTAATGCTTATCACCCAAAAGGGCAATAATATTGATGTTGAGATACCGGACGCAGAAAGTTTTGCTTTAAGCAAGGGAGAAGGTAGCTTAAAATCCAGCTTAGACATGTTTCCGCGCGACAAGGAGCTTAAGGAGGGAAGCTTGATTGTTACCTCTGCCTTGGGAGGCAATTATCCTTCCGGTTTGTTGATAGGTAAAGTCAAGAATGTTAAAAAACTTGACAACGAGCCGTTCCAATTGGCGGAAATAGAAAAGGTATTTGATTTAAGTACGATTAGCAATGTTTTCGTAATCAAGGTTGCCGAAATATACAATGATTAAAGAAATTATCAAAACATTTATTCTCTTCCTTATTATATATTTTTGGTTCATACTTGAATCAAGTTATCTTCCTTTTTTAACCTTTTTCAGTTTTCTTTTAATTTTTGTCGTTTTAATCAATCTCTTTGAAGAGCCGCAAGGAAGGATAGGATTATTTTCCGCTTTTATGACGGGATTATTGATGGATATTTATTCATCTCACCATATCGGCCTTTTCGCAGTTTCATTTTCTCTCTTTTCTTTATTATTAAAATTTATTTTATCAAAATATGTCAGGATGGGGTCGTTTTCATGGTTGCCAAAAATTTAAGATAAGGAGGAACGATTCTGACATTGAAACAGATGATGTTTTTTTGGATGCTTTGGCGCACAAAGGAGACAAGGGAGCATATGCGATGGAAACAGCTCTTTCGCATACCATTTTCAGGATTGTCTTAACATCTTTTTTTCTTATTATCTTCGGCCTATTTTTAAGATGTTTTTTCTTCCAGGTTGTCGATTACAGAATATATGCCGAAAAAGCCGAGAAGAATAAGTTTTTGTCTTCGGAGGTTGAAGCTCAAAGAGGAATCATTTACGATAGGAATTTCAAGCAATTGGTTTCAAATACTCAGACTTTTGATTTAGACTGCAATATTTATAACTTTCCTGACGAAGAATTTTTGATAGAAAAACAGATTCGCGAAGTGGCGAGAATTTTAGACATGCCGTTTGACAGCTTAAAGAATAATATTGAGGAAATGAAAAAAGCTGGAGAGAATGAGTTTTCTTTAGTCCGTGATTTGGATAAAGATAAGGTGATTATTCTAAAGACCAAAGAAGAAGAGCTCTCGGGATTTAAAATTGTTAAAAAGAAAAAAAGGGATTATTTGACCGGTTATGATTTAGCCCATGTTTTGGGATATGTTTCCGGAGACAGTTCTAATGGCGAGTCGGGAGTAGAGAAGCAATATAACGATACATTAAAAGAAATACCGGGGGAGATTAATCGAGAAAAAGATGTTCACGGAAACTTGGTTAAAGAAGAAATTGTTAAGCCAGCGCAATCGGGAAATAATCTGGTTTTAAATATTGACTATGATTTGCAGGAAAAGGCGATGTATTTCCTTTCAAGCGCCGTTGCCGGCTACTCGGCCAAAGGAGGTTCGGTTATAGCGGTCGATCCTAAGACTGGAGAAGTTTTAGCCATGGTTTCGTATCCTTCCTTCGACAATAATATGTTTTCCCGCGATTTGACCAAAACGGAATTCAACGATTTATTAAAAAATCCTCAAACTTCTTTTTTCAATCGTTCTATTTCAGGAGAGTATCCTATCGGTTCGACAATCAAGCCGTTTATAGGAGTTGCGGCTTTAGAGCAAGCGATTGTCACTCCCGAACAAGAAATTAATTGCGAGGGAGGAATTCAATTAAATGATGATACTTTTAAGAAAGACTGGATGACGCATGGATGGACTAATTTAAAAAAAGCCATTGCCGAATCTTGCGACACATTCTTTTATATGGTTGGAGGAGGATACAAGAGTTTTAACGGTTTGGGAATTGCGAAAATAGAGAAATATTTGGAAAAGTTCGGTTTCGGCCTGAAAACAAATATCGATTTGCCGGAAGAAAAGACCGGATTAGTTCCCGACCCGACGTGGAAAGAAGAAAAGACTAAATTGAATTGGTATCCTGGAGACACTTATAATATTTCAATCGGCCAAGGGTATTTTAAGGCGACTCCTTTGCAATTAACCATGGCTACGTCGGCTATCGCGAATAGAGGAAAATTAATGGAGCCGCACGTCGTCAAAAGTGTTTTGGATAATAATAATCAGACGGTTAAAACTTTTGAGCCTAAAGTCATGAGTGAAAATTTTGTTTCTTTGTCGGCTGTTGATGCGGTGCGAGAGGGAATGAGAGAAACAGTCTTGTCTGCTGCGGGAACCGCTCGTTCGTTGCAGAATTTACCTGTTTCTTCGGCAGCTAAAACAGGTACGGCCCAAACCGGAAAGAATGAGATATATCATAATTGGATTAGCGTCTTTGCTCCATATGACGACCCGGATATAGTTTTAACTGTTTTGGTTGAAAGCGTACCTCAGAATACGGGATTGGCTAACCTTGTTTCAAGGGAGATTTTGGGATATTACTTCGGAGAGAAAGAAAGGAAGGAAACTGATTCGGAGATAGTTAATGAGGCAGGCAATTAATATTGCGTTATTATAAATCTATGCTATACTATCGTTAAAAGGATTAATCATAGGGATTAAGCCCTTTTTCTAAATTAAAAGCAGATAAATATATGGATGATAAATATTTGACACAAGAAGGCTTGGATAAGCTGAAAAAAGAACTTGAATACCTTAGAAAAGAAGGCAGAATTGAGGTAGCGGAACAATTAAAAGAAGCTATTTCTTTCGGCGATCTATCCGAAAATGCAGCCTATGATGAAGCTAAAGAGAATCAAGCCGCGATTGAAGGAAAGATTCTTGACTTGGAAAGACTAATCAGTTCGGCTAAAGTTATTAAGGACAATGAGAATACAGGCTGGGTTCAAATCGGAAGTTATGTTACAATTAAAGACGGCGGGGACGAAGAAAGATATCACGTTGTCGGAGAGGAAGAAGCCAACCCGATGGAAAACAGGATTTCTTTTAAATCACCCTTAGGCCAGGCATTAATGAATAAACCTAAAGGAGCTGAGCTGGAGATTAAGACTCCTAAGGGTTCTCTTAAATACAAGATACTAAAAATAGAATAAATATGTCTACTGTAGACGAAATAAGACAAAATAGGATTGAAAAGTTAAAGAAGCTTTTAAGAAACGGAGAAAACGCTTATCCTATTGAAGTCAAAAGAACTCATGAAATTAAAGGTGTTTTAGAGGATTTTGCGTCCCTTTCTAAAAAAGAGGAAGAAGTCGTTTTGGTGGGAAGAGTAAGAACAATTAGAACTCATGGAGCTTTGACTTTTATTGATTTTGAAGACGGGACAGGAAGGTTCCAGGCATTGTTTGCCAGAGACAAAATAGGAGAAAAAAGTTATCAATCATTTTTAGATTCTTTTGACATAGGAGACTTTATAGAAATCAGAGGAGTTTTATTTGAAACCAAAAGAGGAGAAAAAACAATTCAGGCTGCGGATTATAAAATGATATCTAAATCATTGAGGCCGTTGCCGGAAAAGTGGCACGGATTAAAGGACGTTGAAGAAAGATACAGAAAGAGATATTTGGATTTAATATTTTCTCCCGAAGTTAAGAACAAATTCGTCATTCGTTCAAATTTTATAAAAGAATTGAGGAATTTCTTAAACGAGGAAGGATTTTTAGAAGTAGAAACTCCTATTCTGCAGATGCTTTACGGCGGAGCGAGAGCCAAGCCTTTTGAAACCCACTTGAATGCGATGGACCTTGATGTTTATTTGAGGATATCTCCCGAACTGTACTTAAAGAGATTATTGGTCGGGGGATTTGAGAAGATTTATGAAATAGGAAAGTGTTTTCGAAATGAGGGGGTGGACAAGTTTCACAATCCCGACTTCACTATGATCGAATTCTATTGGGCCTATGCCGACTACAAGCAATTAATGAAAATGACAGAGAGAATGTTTGAAGTTATTTTAAATAAGATTCTAGGAACAACCGACATTAAATACGGAGAAGAGACATTGAATTTCAAGGGACCGTTTGAAAGAATAGAATTTTTTTCCTTATTGGAAAAATATACTGATATAAAATACGAAGATTTAAATGAAAAGGCTTTATTGAAGAAGGCGAAAGAAATGGGAATCGATATTCCGGAAGGAGCTGATAAGCCGAACATCGCCGATGAGATTTATAAAAAATATTGCAGGCCGAAGATAGTCCAGCCGACTTTCGTTATTCATCATCCGAAAGGATTCCAGCCTTTAGCCAAAGGCCTTGAAGGAGAAAAATTGGCCAGCTTCCAGCTTGTTGTTGCCGGAGCGGAAGTGATTAACGCTTTTTCTGAATTGAACGACCCGCTGGAACAGGAAGAAAGATTGAAGACTCAGGAAAAGTTGTTTAAGGGAGGATTTGAAGAGGCCCAGAGATCTGACGATGATTTTGTCGAGGCTTTGGAATACGGCATGCCTCCGGCCGCAGGATTCGGCATGGGAATAGACAGAATCGTTTCAATGATTACCGATTCGGGCTCGTTGAGGGAGGTGATACTCTTCCCGCTGATGAAGGACAAAGAATAAAGGACGACCCGGGGGAACCCGGGTTTTTTGACACATTTTTATTTTTTTAGTAAGATTAAGGTGTCACTATCCTTTTTTGGATAGAGGAGAGTACCTTATGGATCAAAACGTAGGTCTTTTAAAAAAGTTGTCTTCTTTCTATGTTGCGCGAAAACTGATCGAGAACGGACGGGTTTCTGTAGAAAAAGGAAACATTATGGTCGATCTTTCGAAAAAGCTTGAAATGGTTAATGATTTAGCCGGTTACCTGGCTCAAGAAATAGAGCCGGCAAATTTTTGGCGAGCGGTTGTCGGCCTTAATTTCAATGAGAATTACTTTTGTCAAGAATTTTCCAGAAAAGCTAACGCTGATAGATATTTCTTCGTACCCGAAGGAAATGAGCTGACATCTATTGCTCAAGAATTTATAGGAGTCGTAAGGGCAGAAGTTGTTATCGTGACAGGTATTATCAACGACTCTCTGCTTGACAGATTGTCCGAACAGGCGAAAGAACTGGTGAAAAACAGGGGAATTATCAAAAGTATAAAAATCTTTACGGTAGTCGACCATAGCTCACCAAAGGAAAGAGACCGGCTGGAGGTTATCAGCTTGACCCGTCCCGAAGATTTTCTTCTTCCAGCATAAAGAATCTTTATTTTTTTACGATATCGTATATAGCTATATATACGATTTTCATTTTTTGACACAATATTATTTTTTAAATATAATAAAATCAGTAAATTAAGGTGATTGTTTATGTGCATAGGCTTCTGTTGCGAAGGGAATGGATTAACAAAGACCGCTGTTGAACAAATATCGGAGTCTCTCAAGACTTCGAAGAACAAAAAAGACGCACATGTCGTTCCTACGGAGGATCTATCATCAGATAGGTAGTATCTCCGTTTTTTTATATTTAATCAGATACATTTAAATTAAACAATTTTCATTTGCCTTTTTTCTCCTAAATTGATATTATGTAATTAAAATATATGTTAGATATTAAATTAATCAGGGAAAATCCCGATAAAATAAAAGAAGCTTGCCGAAAGAAAAAGGTTGATTTTGACGTAGATAATTTATTGAAATTGGACGCCAAAAGGAAGGAATTGATGATGGCGATAGAAAACAAGAGTGCGATGAAGAATCAGGCCAATAAAAGGATTCAAGAAGCTAAAACCAAGGAAGAAAGAGAGTTGGTTATCGCTCAGATGAGGGAGTTGGATAGGAATTCTGACAATGAAGAAGATGAGTACAAGAAAGTTAATGAAGAATTTGAAAGGTTGATGCTTTTGGTTCCCAATATTCCCGATGAGTCGGTTCCCGAAGGAGATTCCGATGCTGACAATTTAGAGATTAAAAAATGGGGAAAGATTCCACAATTCAATTTTCCTATTAAAGACCATGTTCAATTAGCCAAAGATTTAGATTTGGTTGATTTTGAAAGGGGGACTAAGGTTGTCGGATTCAGAGGGTACTTTTTAAAAAGAGAAGCATTCTTAATCTGCATGGCTATCTGGCAATATGCGACAGACATTTTAGTTAAAAAAGGATTTATTCCCATTCATGCTCCTTCTTTGGTTAAAGAAGAGGCTATGACCGGTACCGGATATCTGCCTCAATCTAAAGATGAAGTTTATCAAACCCACGACAGAATGTATCTGGCCGGAACCTCGGAAGTCGCTATGATGAGCTATCATTCTAATGAAATTTTAAAGGAAGAAGAATTGCCTATAAAATATATGGGCTTTTCTCCGTGCTTCAGGACTGAAATTGGAAGTTATGGAAAAGATACTCAGGGAATATTTAGAGTCCATGAGTTTATGAAAATAGAGCAGGTTATCTTGTGCCGAAACGACAAAGAGGAATCAGTTGAATTGCACGAGGAAATAACCAGGAATGCCGAAGACATTTTGCAGGGGCTTAATATTCCTTACCATGTTGTTGTAAACTGTACCGGAGACCTTGGATTAGGTCAGGTCAAAAAATATGACATTGAAGCCTGGGTTCCTTCCCAAAATAAATACAGGGAAACCCATTCTTCTTCTTACTTTTTTGACTTCCAAACAAGAAGATTGAATATTAGATATAAAAACAAAGCCGGAGAAATAAAATATACCCATTCATTAAATAATACCGGAATCGCCACTCCGAGAATCTTAATGTCTTTGTTCGAGAATAATCAGCAAAAAGATGGTTCAATCAAGATTCCCAAGGTTCTTCACAAATATCTGGGGTTTAAAGAAATTAAAAGGAAATAATGGTATCGATTGAATACAAGCAAAACAGGGCTGTCATTGACGGAAGAGAGTTGTTTTACAAGGTTGCCGGAGAAGGCAAGCTCCTTTTAATTGTCCACGGCTGGGGAGCATCTTCCATGTCTTGGATGGAGATTGTTGAAGAGATGGCCGGTAAGGGATTTAAATTAATCATTCCAGATTTGCCCGGGTTCGGAAAATCTCCTTCGCCCGACGAAACATGGGGAACGGAGAATTACGCAGACATCGTTTCAAAACTTATTAAAGAGCTGGACTTGAAGGATTTTTGCCTTTTGGGGCATTCTTTCGGAGGAGGAATTTCTTTGAGAATAGCAACGGAAAATAAAAATGTTAGAAAATTGATTCTGTGCGATGCGGCGATAGTCAGGGAAGAAAGATTGGATTTGAGGCAGAAGATTTCAAAGGCCCTGGCTAATATAGGTTCAAGATTTGTTTCAAAGGATTTCCCCGCTTATCGTTTTTTCGAAAAGTTTATTTATAAGCTGGCCGGAGCGAATGATTATTATAAGGCCAGTCCGGTGATGAAGGAGGTTTTTAAAAAAGTGGTGAGCGAGGATTTAAGATTTTTGTTGCCGAAAGTTGAACAACCTTGTTTTATTATCTGGGGAAGCGAGGATAAGGCAACTATTTTAGAAGATGCGTATTTTTTAAATAAGGAGATAAAAGGTTCGGAATTAAAAATAATCAAAGGGGGAAGGCATAATCCGTACAAAACTCATCCCAAAGAAGTTGCCGAAGCCATAATCAGTTTTTTAAACAAATAGTATGATTTCAATTCAACCATGGATGCCGACAGCAATAGGATTAACCGTTTTGTTTTTCTGGTTCTTAAAAGAGGTTAAAGCTTTTTTATTTTGGACTTATCTATGGCAGTTGAAGAATTATCACATCGGCAGGTTTTTAGCCCACTTTGATACTTATAATGGAAGGAAAATAATTTATAATTGGAATTCATATTTTAAATATTTTGCTTTCTTTTGTCTGCTGGTTATTTTTGGCTCAAATGTTTATATCTATCCCGGACCCCTTAATGATTTTTTAGTTAATTATGGAGCTTATGCCCTAATAGCCATTCCTTTGATTTTCTTAATATATATAATCGAAGGATTGGCGGCTTTCTGGGGGATGATAAGAAGGAGGATTAAATCTCCTCAAATAACCTCAAAGATTTCTTTTCTTTTACCGATAATCTTTATACCACTAGGTTTAATTACGGTTGTTATGACTAGGCTTTTTATCGACGAGTACTTAAGCCCGAATGAATTAATGGTCTTTAGTCTGATTACTTTTGGTTTAGTTATTCTGACTTTTGATATTTTAACCCCCCTAATAGTTTCTTCAATAATTCTTTTACTTCAGCCGATAACGGTTATTTTAAGAAATAGGACAATTAAAAAAGCGATAAAAAAAAGAGAATCACTGGAGAATCTTTTAGTTATTGGAATAACAGGAAGCTATGGCAAGAGTTCGGTCAAGGAATTTTTGAAATTTATTCTTTCGAAAGATTTTAAGGTTGTTTCGACCGAAAAAAATGAGAATTCTGAAATGGGAATATCTCAATGTATTTTAAATCAAGTCAACGAAGAGCACGAGATATTTATTTGTGAAATGGGAGCTTACAATCGGGCGGGGATAAAGCTGTTGGCTGATATTGCAAAGCCGAAGATAGGGATATTGACGGGGATAAACAACCAGCATTTGGCTACTTTTGGTTCGCAGAAAAATATTATTAAAGCCAAGTTTGAATTGATTAATTCCTTGCCTCAAGAAGGATTAGCGGTATTAAATTGGGATAATGAGTTTATAAGAAACAATTTCAAGTCGGAAATTAGCAGTATAAAGTATTCGGTTAAAGAAAAGGAAGATGTGTGGGCTGAGGATATTAAAGGCGGGAAAGAGGGAATTTCATTTAAGGTTGTTTTTAAAACAGGAGAAAGCCAATTTATCCGTGCTAATATTAATGGAGTCAATAATATTCCTAATCTTTTAGCCGCAATTGCTGTTGCTAAAAAATTGGGAATGGATTTAGAAAATATTGCCGAGAGAGTTGAAGAAATAGATTTTTCAATCGGAGGAATGAAGCTTAAGAAATTTAATGGTTTTAATGTTATTGATGCGACGTATTCTTCCAATATAGATGGTATTGTTTCTCATTTAGAATATTTGAAGAATTGGGAGAATAAAAAAATAATTGTAATGCCTTGCTTAATTGAGCTGGGAAGTGAAGGAAAAGAAGCACATATTAATATCGGTAAAAAAATCGGCGAGGTGTGTGATTTGGCGATAATTACTTCAAAGGACTATTTTAATGATTTAAGAAGGGGAGCGGTTGAATCGGGAATGAAAAAAGAGAATATTATATTCATAGAAGACGGAGAAAAAATATTGAAAAAGATTTCTGTTTTTGCTTCCGAAGGAGACGTTGTTTTATTAGAGTCGAGGGTTCCTCTTAAAGTAATTGGTAAGCTTTTAAAATAATATGGAAATAAAAGAATTATTGAAAAATGGCAGAGAGATATGGGGAGGTAAAAAGTTATCCCTTTCTCAAATTATAGTCAGGCTGGGAAAGATTTATGGAGATATTTGTCGCTGGGAAAGAAACGAAAAGAAAGATGTTCCGTTTCATAATGACGAGGAATTGAAGAAAGAACTTGGGAATATTCTATTTTCAACCATTAGATGGTGTGACGATTTGAATTATGACCCCGAGGAATGCATCAAAATCGCTATGGAATGTCAGAAAAAATATGAAAAATAATTAAAACAATGAGCAAGATTATTTCCATTTCTCTATCTCCCAATACGGAAAAGGACGATGTCTCATTGGCATTGAGCTTGATTTTTAATCCCTGGAAGTGGAAAAAAGGAAGAGAACTGGAGAGGATGTTCAGGAATTATTTTGGATTTAACAATGCGTTCAGTTTTAATTCGGGAAGAAGTTCTTTGATAGCTATTTTAAAGGCGATGGAAGTAGGTAAGGGAGACGAGGTTATTGTCCAGGCCTTTACTTGTAATGCTGCGGTTAATCCTATTCTATATGTCGGAGCAAAGCCAATCTTTGTCGATATTGATGAAACATTGAATATTTCTGTTGAAGAAATTAAAAAGAAGATTACTTCTAAAACCAAAGCGGTCATGGTTCAGCACACTTTCGGCTATTCGGCCGAGATTAAGAAGGTAAGAAATATTTGCAGAGAAAAAGGAATTTACTTAATAGAAGATTGCGCCCACGCTTTGGGTGCTAAATTTGAAGATTCCTTTTGCGGCTCTTTTGGCGATGCAAGCTTTTTCAGCTTCGGAAGAGATAAAATAATTTCTTCTGTTTATGGAGGAATGGTCGTTGTTAATAACGAATCTTTGATTGAAAAGGTTTCCGACTTTCAAAAAGAATTGGATTACCCTTCGTTGTTTTGGATTAAGCAGCAATTATTGCACCCGATTTTAATGAACAAGATAGTTTTGCCTTTATATAGTTCAAAAATAGGCAGGGGGTTATTAGCACTATTCCTTAATCTCAATATTCTATCAAAAGCGGTAACGAAAAAAGAAAATAAAGGAAAACTTCCTCCTTATTTTCCCAAAAGAATGCCCGATGCTTTGGCTGTTTTGGCGATGCATCAGTTAAAGAAAATAGATAGGTTTAACGAGCACAGAAGAGAGATTGCCGAGCTGTACGAAAAAGAACTTATCAAGAGGAAAATAGGAATTGTTTTTAAGAATAACAAGGAAGCGGTATTTTTAAAGTATCCGGTCATGGTCGTTAATCCCGAGAAGATTATATCCGAAGCGAGAAAGGAGGGGATATATTTGAATGACGGCTGGAGCGGGTCTCCGATTGTTCCTCCTTCAACCTCGCTGAAAGATCTTTGCTATATCCATTCTTCTTGCCCTCGAGCCGAGGAAGCCGCAAGGAGAATTATTTCCTTGCCGACCCATATCAATATTTCAAGGAGGGATGCGCTTAAAGTGGTTAAATTGTTTGATGTTTAATGCGTTTGACTGTTTAAAGTATTTAAGAGAGAATAAGTCATAATAATTAAAGAAAAAGACATGTTTGATAAATTAAAAGATTTAAAGAAATTAAAAGATTTGGAGAGTGCTTTAGGAAAAGAAACCCTTGAAAAAGAGAAGGACGGAATAAGAGTTGTCGTTAATGGGAGAGCGGAAATAGTCAGTATTTTTTTAAATAACGAGCTCGATAAAGAAAAACAGGAGCAAGTTTTGAAAGAGTGCATTAACGATGTTTCTCGTGAAGCCAAGATGCTTATGGCCAGAAAGGCGGCGGAAATAACTGGTTTTGGATTTTAATTATGAAATTAATACCGAGCATTACAACAACCGAGGGTTCCGACTGGAAGAATAAATTGAAGGAAGTTAAAGACTTGAAAATAGAGGAAGTCGCTTTTTTCCCGACCTGTTTAAGCAGAGAACAAAGAAATAATTTTTACGAATTATTAAAGCAGTCTTCAATTAAAAGAATTCCTTTTGTTCATTTGCGAAGCGATATGGATGTTTCAGAATTGGATTTTTTAGTCAAGAATTATGGTACCAAGATATTTAACACTCATTCGGAAAGAGATTACCCAATAGATAAAGAGTGGCTGGTTGATTATAAAGATATTATTTGCATTGAAAATACTTCCCATTCTCCGTTTGACGAAAATGAGATTAAGAATTATGGAGGAATCTGTCTCGACTTTGCCCACTTGGAAGATAAAAGACTCCTTAATTTAAAAGTGTATGAAAACGAAATGGCTGTTTTATCTAAATTTCCGATTAAGTGCAACCACGTGAGCGCTATCAAAAAAGATTTTTCTTCTGTTGATAGAAAAAAAGGAGAATTGCGTTACGATAGCCACCATATGGATAATTTGTCGGAATTAGATTATTTAAGAAATTATCCTATTCAATATTTTTCCGATTTTTGCGCCATAGAGCTGGATAATAAAATTTCTGAACAGCTGGAAGCGATTAAACATATCAATGACTTTATAGGAACGAGGGATAAGCTTATAAGCAAGATGCTTGAGTACTGAATGTTTTACGTCTTGTTTTAATCTGATATACTATCATTAATGAAGAAATATATTAAAGTATTATTTTTAATAATGTTTGCCTTGTTTATTTCTTTTCCGGCTTTGGCCGAGGAAATAAGCAATTATGAGGTAGATATTACGATAAATACCGACTCGACGATAAATGTTCAAGAGAAGATATTCTACAATTTTGGAGAAAATCAAAAACACGGCATTTATAGGGATATTCCTTTTAAGTATAGCGACAGAGGAGGGATATTTACTGTTGAAATAAGCAATGTTTCGGTTGTTGATGAAAATGGAAACAGTTATAAGTTTTCAACAAGCAAAGTAAATAATGATTTTAAAATAAAAATTGGTGATGCTGATTTATTTGTTTCTGGACAGAAAACATATGTTATTAACTATAAAGTCAGAAAGGAGATTAATTATTTTACGGACTATGATGAGTTGTATTGGAATGCGATTGGAGGAAACAATTTGGTAGATATAAATAAATCTTCAGTTAAAATACATGTTCCCGAAAATAACAATACTAAATATGCCTGTTATTACGGAGAATTGGGCAGTAAAATAGATTGTCCGGTTATAAAAGAAGGAAATACGCTTTCGATAGAGCACAATCAAGTCTTGCCTCCCGGAAATTATTTAACAATTGTTGTCGGCTTGCCAAAGGGGATACTATACCAGCCGAGCACTTTAGAAGTAATTAGAGATAAAGCATTAGATAACGCAGTTCTTTTTGTTCCCGTTCTTGTTTTTATTTTCCTTTTTATCAAATGGTATAGAGAAGGAAGAGACCCTAAAGGAAGGGGCGTTATTATCCCGCAATACGGGCCCGTTAAAAATCTTTCTCCTCTTGAATCTGCAACACTGATTAATGAAAGATATGATGTTAGAAATATTTCTGCGGAGATGATATATTTGGCGATAAAAGGTTATCTGAAGATAGAAAAAGTTGAAGACAAAAAAGATTATCTTTTAATCAAAACAAAAGAAGCAGACGAATCTTTAGAAGAATTTCAAAAAACATTATTATCCGATATTTTTAAAAAAAATGAAACCGTCTTATTGTCGAAAATAGAGGATGCTCATCTTGAGTCGATGGTCCAGGAGTCAATAACGGGAAAGGGATATTTTTTAGTTAATCCGAAAAAGGTTCAAGCGCCATATATTATTATTGGTTCTATATTATTATTCCTTTCAATAATAATTGGAAGTGTGTTTGGCGTTATAGGCACTTTAAGCATTATATTTACCGGAATAATGATAATTATTTTTGGAATAATAATGCCCAAGAAAACATTGAATGGAGTCTATGCGAAAGAATATTTATTAGGACTTAAAAAATACATTGCTTTGGCTGAAATTAGAAGGATACAGTTTCATAATGCTCCGGAAAAGAACATAGAACATTTTGAAGCGTTACTTCCTTTTGCAATGATTTTCGGATTAGAAAAGAAATGGGCAGAACAATTCAAATCATTAACTTATTCGCCGACCTGGTATAGCGATAAGAACTTTAATATTTTTGTCCCGGTTGCTTTTGCAGATAATTTAGAAAGTTTTTCAAGCGTGGGAGTTGCTTCAATGACTGTTGCTTCAAGTGGAGGCAGCGGATTTAGCGGAGGGGGCGGAGGAGGAGGCTTCGGAGGGGGTGGAAGCGGAAGCTGGTAATTTTTTATTAAAAAATGACAATCAAAGAAATTGAAGAAAAAAGAATATGGGAAGATTTTCTTTTAAAATGTACTGAAAAGACATTTTGCCAGTCTTGGAATTGGGGAGAGTTCAATAAAGCAATGGGGGATAGGATTTGGAGATTCGGCATATTTGAAGGAGAAGAATTAATAGCCGTTTCCAATGTAATAAAAGTTAAAGCTAAAAGAGGTGTTTTTCTTTTCGTTCCTCACGGCCCGGTTATTTTAAAAGGAGAAGCAAAAGAAGTTATTAAAGCATTGCTTGATTATTTGATTGATTTAGGTAAAAAAGAAAAGGCCGTTTTTATCCGTTTTAGTCCTATCCTTGAAAGAAGCGAGAATAATGCTAAGATATTAAGAGAGTTAGGAATGAGAAACGCTCCGATTCATATGCATCCAGAATTAACTTGGGAATTGGATGCTGCTTTAAACGAAGACGAATTATTGAAAGGGATGAGGAAGACAACCAGGTATCTGGTAAAGCAAGGAGAAAAGAACCCAGATATAGAAATAATCCAGAGCCGTGACGAAAAAGATTTAGACGATTTTGAAAGAGTGTATCTTGAAACTGCCGGACGCCATTCTTTTACTCCCTTTTCAATGAAATATTTGAAAAAAGAGCTGGAATCTTTTAAGAATGACAACGAGATCGTAATCTTTTCGGGCAAATACAAAGGGGAAACCGTTTCTTCGGCTATGATAGTCTATTGGTCGAAGAGAGCTTTCTACCATCAAGGAGCTTCTTCTTTGAAATATTCTAAAATTCCTGTTTCTTATCTCTTGCAGTGGGAAGCGATCAAAGAAGCAAAGAAGCGAGGCTGTGAATTATATAATTTTTGGGGAGTCGTTCCTGAAATAGAAAAGAATCATCCTTGGGCGGGATTGAGCCTGTTTAAAAAAGGGTTCGGGGGGAAAGAAAAAGAGTATGTTAAAACACAAGACTACATCTTATCGCCCCTATATTGGTTAACGTATGCTTTTGAAGAATTAAGAAAAAGAAAACGTCACTTATAATGAGAAGATTAAAAGCAAAAAGGAGGAAAATATCCAGAAGAAGAAAGAAAAGCATCTTCACTAATTTGTTTTTTTCTGTTTCTCTTTTTGCATCAATTATATTGCTTTCAGTGGCCGGATTCTTTTTGTTTTCGCCGAGATTCCAGATTAACAGTCTGAATGTCAGCGGAAATAAGGATATTCCGACCGAAGAATTGAAAAGAGTTGCGGAAGAAAAGCTAAAGACAACATTTTCCTTTATGGGTTTTGATTTTAGTACGGCCAGTATTTTTTTATCCGGGAATAAAAGTATTAACAGTTTGATGGAATCTTTTCCGGAGATAGAGAAGGTGACTATCAAAAAGAATTTTCCCGATGGAATATCTTTAACGATAATCGAGAAAACTCCTTTTGCCGTTTGGACCGATGATTTTGATAACTCAAAATGCTACTTGGTTGATAAGAGCGGGAGTTTTATTAAAAATTGCATGGAAGAAGATTATTCTTCTTTGATTTTCGTTAGTGAGAAGGAAGATATCGAAAAGCTTGATAAGGAGAAAACATTGGAGAGTCTTTCGAAGATAAAAGAAAAATTAGAGAACAATTCAATTAATGTTTCTGTTTTTGATGTGTTTGAAGGGAAGGTTTCGGTCAAAAGTAACATCACTTGTCTTATAATCTTCAATATCAATGAAGATTTGGACTGGCAGATTGAAAAATTAGGCATTGTTTTGAAGGATTCTAAGTATTCTTCCGATTTAAACAAGTTTACTTACATAGATTTAAGGTTTGGGAACCAAGCAATTATTAAATAGTGGGGTATTGACAAATCACTTGATATTTGGTATCGTACAGGAGCTTAAAAAGCTCTTTTAAATTACTTGTGGTGTATTGTTTTTTTCGGTATTATCGAGGAAATCAATACACCATGAGTAAAATCGTTGTGGTGGAGGTTTATAATGGAACGTGGAACCCAGAGAAAAATCGCAGTTGTTGGATTAGTAATTATTGCGTTGATAGCTGGTGCTTTGGTCACCAATTTCTTCTGCAATACCAAGACAGTAAGTTCGGAGTGCAAAGTTATTCCGACTGTACAGCCAACAGTGGTACCGACATTAGAAAACAAAACCCCAAAGTCTACAGTAGTCCCTACAGTCGTTCCGACTGTTACGCCTAGGGAAAAATGTGATATAGGAATCTTCTCAGACATCCCTTGGGAAAAAATTTCCGAGCCGATGCGACTTGAAGAGCTCGCTCTTCAAATTGAGAAGGATCCCATCAAGGAATGGAGTCCAGGCGCAAGCAAGGTAGTCGCTTATAAGATAAGAGGCTACAAGAAAAGGATTGGCCAGGAAGTGTCTGTTAGTGGAGTATTCAGCAGGTTTTATTATTCTGAAAACGGCCGGATACATTCACTGGAAAACGTTGCCAGATACGTGAATGATGACTTTAAAGTATATCGTTCATTCCTTAACGGAAAAGGCAATGAAAAGCTAGAGATAGCTATCATTTACAAAGGAGAATCTGTAGTCGGGGTTGGATACGGTACTTGTGTCAATCTTGACTATATCACTCCCAATAGTGGTGGAGATGGAGGAGATTCAGACGGAGATTCAGATGGCGGACCAGGACCGGACCCCGATGGAGGTGGCGGACCAGGACCAGACCCTGCTATATAAAACATCATCCACCACATTTTTTCAATTTAATATTAAGAATAATAATTAAAAATAATAAATATAGAAATATGAATAAAAAAATAACAACCAAATTGTTTTTAAACTCAATAGTATTGAGCATTTTGACGTTGTCTTTATCGTTATTTGCTGCAGTTGGTGGAGTTTTTGCCACTAATCCGCAGTTTAACATTATGGGCAACGACAAGGAGACCTTAAGAGTTGGAAATTGGACAACCAATGGTGGAACGACCAATTGGTCAGACCCCATTTCTGCTAATCCTGGAGATAGGGTGGCTTTTGATGTCTATTACCACAATGGAGTAGATGGAACTACTGCTACAAATACGAGGATGAAGATAAGTTATTCTACATCTGCTTCCAGTCCGATACATGTAACAGGTACATTATGGGCTGATAATGCTGCACAGGTTTCTGATTCAGGAACTATTAACATAGGTTCTGCTCAAACTCTTACTTTTGAAAATATTGCTAAATGGTATCCTAATCAGCAAGTATCTTCAGCGACAGACATGACTGTAACCAGGACTGGAAATAGCGTTGAAGTGAATATTGGAAATGTAGCTGGAGGATGGCCGGCACAGGGTCACGTAGTTTTCTATGCAAATATTTCAAATACTTCTACCAATCACGCTCCGACAGTCAATGCTGGTCCTGATATTAGTGTTAATGAAAACCAGTCAATCGGAATGTCTGCTTCAGCTTCTGACCAGGATGGCAATCCTTTAACCTATTCATGGAGCTGTACCGGAGGAAGCTTATCTAACTCAACATCTTTGAACCCGACCTATTCCGCTCCTTCAGTATCTTCAGATACGACTTACAACTGTACTTTGAATGTTAGTGATGGCAAGGGTGGTTCTGCCTCTGATTCAGTTTCCATTAGGGTAAAGAATATTTGCGGAACTAACCATGCACCAACGGTTAACGCCGGTCCTGATATTACTATGAATGAAAATCAGTCAGTTGTAATGGCTGCTTCAGCGTCTGACCAGGATGGTGATTCTTTGACTTACTCATGGACTTGTACCGGAGGAAGTAAGATCGGAA
>JBBACM010000013.1:0-19485 GCA_041657045.1 Minisyncoccota bacterium | reverse complement strand
GAGAATTGCCGATGTAGTTCAGTGGTAGAACATCCCCTTGGTAAGGGGAAGGTCGTGGGTCCGATTCTCACCATCGGCTCAGAGTATAATTAAGATAAAAAATATGGCGACAAAAAAGAAAAAAAGAGCAAAAGTTGTTTGTACAACTTGCAAAAAGATATCATACTTCACCAACAAAACAAAGGCTGTTGAAGAAAAGCTCGAAATGAGCAAATTTTGTAAAGAGTGCAGGAAACACACAACTTTCAAAGAAGTAAAGAGATAGAAGGGGATTGCTCCCTTTTATTTTAGGGGCGTAAGCTTAACGGTAAACTGCTTCTCTCCAAAAGAAGTCTTGTCGGTTCGAATCCTACCGCCCCTGCAAACACATTTTAAAGCTAAAAACTACATACTGATTAAAGAAATCTGGTTCTAATCCTTTCGGGGTTGTTGATTTAGTTATTCTATGGTATTTTCTATTCAGAGGTTTTGAAAATGAAAAAGGGAAGGATTCAAAATATTGCGGCACTGATATATGAAGGCAACATGTGTAATAATTTAGGTGTTATGGCAGAAAAACACCAAAATGGTATAAGTATAGAAACAAACATTAAGGAAGTTGCGGAAAAAATATCAGCAACTAAAGAAGAAATTAAAGAATTTCTCAAGAGTTGTTTTAGTGAATTCAGAAATCTAACATAATTTAAAAGGAGACTATTCAGCATTGAAAAGTCTCTTTTACTTTTAATTTAGTCTCAAAAAGGTACCAAGCTTGTCCCACCGCCCCCGCCTTGACAGCCATTTTATATATTATATAATGCTCACACAAAAGTTATTTAACATAATAGGGGTAAACGAGACGAGTTTTTAGCGGATAAAATCTATCCATTAAACACTCGTCTCATTTAAATTTTTTATTTGTGGCGATGTCTCACTGCAGGAGAGATTCCTGCCTGTATCATAGAGGTGTGTCATGCACAACAACAAAAGTAATGCAGGTGCGTCTCTGAATGAGGACTTTGGTAAAGACGAAGGGCTTATTCATGAGGCAATCGTCACTGGCCGCAAGGTCGGTGCTGGGCATAGATTTTGGGCAAAACTTGCCCACCAAGAAAGGCTATTCGAAAAAACAAACTCTTTCGTGACTACTAATGGCTATCAAGATTCTCCATGTCAAAGACTGGTTCGCGAAATAATGGGCCGGAACTTCATTGGCATCGGTGAAGCATTGCAATGCTTTGACATGTATGCGACAAACCAGGAACTTGATCAGCTTGTCAAGACGCTACCTGAGAAAGATAAAATTGCATCGTGTGTCGAAACGGACGACTATATCCTCGTTCCTGGTCTGCCGTTAACGATAATGGACACTATCAATCTGTCTTACTGGGGCACTTTCTCGCCACCAGCTCCTTCTCCGCTGGTTGGCTGGTTCCATAATCACCGCTTCGCAACCATATTGGAACCAAAAACAGAGTGGTACCTTCTTTGCAAGCATCCTGTTCAAGGCAAGGCTATCCTGGCTGACGGCCAGACGCCAAAAGTGTGTGTGCTCGTCTACGCAACAGCTCTTTATTACATGATTACAGGAAATAAGCTTTTTAAAGGAGAAAAAGTATATTGCGATGAAAATATTCCTTTCCATGGTCCGGTATATATCGGTTTCGATATTCCGGGCGAAAGACCAGGACTTTTCATCGGCTACGATAAGAAAAAGACTTAAATAGAATTCAATAAAAAGCCTTCGGTACAATCTAACCCTAGGCTCTTTTTTATACATAATTTAACCTTAAGCTGGTTCTAACGTCCTCTACTAGCCCCTGCAAGCTTAGGAGCCTTTATTTTTAAGGCTTTTTATAATGACCGCGAGAGGACAAAGAAACCTTTGCAATCATTGACAAAATATTAAATAGTTATATAATATTAATATCATGAGGTATTGATTATGGGACTTTTTGATGAACTTAGAGAAATGCAGGCAATGAGCCCAAAAGAGAGAATAATACACTCTCTTGAGAACAGAAGGGGGAAAACCGATCCAAAGATAAGGAATCTGCAAATGCATGTAATTGCAAAAGATATTGCAAGATATATGCAAGCTGGCGAACTGGGTCCTAACGATCTCGCTGAAATTCCCGAAGAAGAAAAGAAAGAACTGATGGAAATTCTTGAAAGATGGGCGAACGAAAAAAGCCCGGAAATGTAAGGAGGCAAGCCACTAATTATTGATGGTTTCGTAAAGCCTCTCTTTTTTTACACAAATCTTCACAATCTCAGTTCTAACGTCCTCCACTAGCCCCTGCAAACCTAAGAAGTCTTATTCTGTAAGGCTTTTTATTGTAACCGCGATAGGTCGTCGGAAATTTTCACAGTTTGACAAAATTATTAATCTATTTTATTATACAATCAATCCAATTTAGATTGGAGGGATGTTAATGCCTGCTCTTAATAAACCAAACCCCGTTGTTAATACGACGGAAAAAGAAATAACCTTTGAAAAGGGGGTTATTAATCTTCCTGATGATATCAGGGGGAAAATTCGAAAGTTAATGACTTTCGAAAAAGTACCGACTCAGGAAATCTTGGTCCAAAGAGCCAATGATATCGTTTCCTGCATTAATGATGGATTGAAAATATTAAGCCGCGAGAAAAAAATTTCCTTCCCTGATTCAGAATATGATGGTGAACCAGCTAACTATGGATGGGATGTCATTATTGATTGTCCAAATTTTCTTCAAAGAAGACTGGAAGATGTCATGATGATATCAGCCTATCGGCCCGCCTACATACTTCCAGGGGGCGGATTGCTGTGGCTCTACGACGATGAATCTGAATGGCATCATCGCAGAAACGCTCTCACGCCAGAAAACGTACGCCTTCAGGATTTCCTCAGCGGAAAAATTACGGAAGACAAAATACCTTCATACCCCACATTATAATTTTATTTTATGGGGTTTTTATATATTCCGATCTCAAAAAGGTTCCAAGTTCGTCCCATCGCCCCTACAAATTCCAAGCACCGCCATTGGCGCTTTTTGTTTTTAGAGATATAATATATTTGTAATAAATAAAATAAAAATATGTCACTAAAAAAAGCTTTCACGTTAATTGAATTACTGATTGTTATTACTATTATCGGAATTCTTTCCGGACTTATCGTCGTATCCTTGAATAGAGCAACTGCTTCTGCTAACGACGCAAAAACAAAGGCAGGTGTCGATGCAATAAGGAAAACCATATTAGCCTACGGAATTCATAGTGGAGGAACATATCCAGCTGAAAACTGTGTCATTACCAGTAGTAGTTGTCCCGCCTTAACTTCAGCTCTCGTTCCTGATTATTACTCAGCACTACCTGATACTAGTTATTCCTATACCTCAAGTGGAACTGATTTTATTGTTTCTGGTACTCTTTCTAATTCAGACACATATAGTTATTCTTCTTTGACAGGATTTAAGACTGCAGCAACATTAGTATGTCCATCGGTTGGAGGAATTTGGACTGATACTGGTTTAGGTTTTTGTGTAATGACTTACGAAGCTATGTATGTTTCAAGCCTTCCAATTTCTCAATCTACTGCCTCATTTCTATCACATGAAATTGGTGCTGCATCAGAAGGAGAAGGATATTGCAATTCCCTAAATTGTGGCGGTACTGGCTGTCATATATTAACCGCTACGCAAAAAACAGCAATTTTAAATGAAGTTAGTAGCGTTGCTATTAACTGGACAGGGGGAAGCGTTAATTCTGGAAATTTAGCCAAAGGATGGGATTTTCTCACATATTATACTAATCCTCCAAGCACAACCTCAGCCTGTCTTTATTATAATGCCGGTAATACTTGTGGTGCCACTGGAACAGTTGATCAAAGACGTACTCTTTATTTCAGTAATGGAAATTTAATTTGGGACTTTAACTCTGGAGGAACACTAGAACTTTATGGTTTTAATCAAGAATCACAATTTGCTTATTGGCTCTTACAACAAAATATTAAATATAACTTTGTTCCAACTGCAGAGGCAGCATTCGGAGCAGAAACTTATCGTTGTTCTTATTAAAATTTAATTTTTATTAGATTATTTAAAAAAGTTGAAATTAATCATTCAATTTAACCCCAATTCCGATAATGTTCCAGCGGCCCTATAAATCTAAAGCGTTATTTATCGGCATTTTTTACCTATAAAAATATGAAAATAAACATAATAAAGGCAAATGAAGAAAATATTGCCGAATTAATATCTGATAATATTGAAATTAGTAAGACTCAAGACGCAATAGACTTAATGGCAAATTGCTTTTATTTAAAAACAAAAAGTCTAATTATTAATGAAAAGAATATTATTCCTGATTTTTTTGATTTGAAAACGGGGATAGCAGGGGAAATACTTCAAAAATTTGTAACATATAATTTTAAAATTGCCATAATCGGAGATTATTCAAAATATCAAAGTAGTGTTTTAAAAGACTTCATCTACGAAAGCAATAAACAAGGCGAAATCAACTTTGTTAAGTCTATTGAAGAAGCAAAAGAAAAACTATCAAAATAAAAAGCTACTATGTTAAAAATATACTTACTAAATTTAAAATTATGTTTAAAAAACTGAGCTTTTCTGGAAAATTAACTTTTTTTGTAATTTCCTTTTCAGTATTTTTTTATTGGTTCCACGAACTGAGCGGTTATTATAATAACAAAATACTGCTGGCCGATGTCGGGGGATTACCATGGCTATATGCTTCAATGGGAACATTGTTTAGTATTTTAGCCGGTTTTATCATCCAGAAAGAGTGGGAAAATTGGAATAATCTTATCGACTCAGTAAAGGGGGAGGTTGAAGAATTGAGAGAACTTTGGCTTTGGTCTCAACATTTTCCTAAAGAAATTAAAGACTCTCTCAGAAATTATATTATTGATTATCTTAATGTAATGATTGAAAATGGTCTTAATATCGGCGAAAAAGGAGAGAGAAGTGAAAGCATAGAAAAAAATATCTCCAATATTAGAAATTTAATTTTTAATATTTCTCAGGATCATCCCCAGCTCATCGGAACAACTTTTATTATTTTTAATAAATTAATAGATAAAAGAAACAGGAGGATAAGCTCTAGTTCTCATCATGTGCCAGAAGCTATCAAAAATACAATATTTTTCTCTACAATTCTTATGATATCCTTATCTTTCTTTATAGGTGTTAAAAATCTTTGGCTTGATTATCTTTTTACTTTAAGCGTATCTTTAATGACTTTTGTCCTTTATATGGTTATTGAAGACATAAATAATCCTTTGCTCCCAGGAAGCTGGCACTTAACTACGGACGACTACAAAAGCCTTTTGTCGGAAATATCGACAAACAAAAATTAAATACCACTTATTATAAAAATATGACGCTATTTGTTAGGCATCCAGTTAAAAATATTGGAAAAATGAACTCATACGAAAGGCAGGTGAGCAAATACAAGGGCGGAAAAGATTCCAAAAAATCTGGACAGAAAAATAAAAAAGAGGTTAAAAAATAAAAGCACGATATTCATCAGGTGCATTGTTTATTATCTATAAAAGCTTTGCACAATTATTACTTTTGTCCCCCTTGACAAATAAAATATAAATTATATAATATATGCGGTAATTATGATCGTATACATAAGGGAGAACAGGGTCCCGTTAGATCAAGAAGTAAGCGAGCTTAAAGCAGCCGTTTCTTCTCTGAATAAGACCTACTTAAGGGCCTTAGAAATGCACCGTAAAATTGTGGAAAAATTCGGACTAAAAGAGTGTCTGGAAAATCTCAATGATTGCATAGATGCCAAATATGTAAAAGAGATGGGATTTCCTATCAGAACTCTTGGATACGCCGTAAAAGACCTCTCGTCCGCTCTTAAAGGACTGGAGGTTCACAAAGTATATGGTAGCCGAGACGACATAAATGAATTACTTGGACTTTTGTCTAAAAAATCCAAAACCAAGCCAATCATTATCGGCTCATGAGCTACAAACAAAACGCCACGACAAAATTAGTCGTGGCTTAATCTTTATAACCGACACCCTTCTTCCTTTTTTAAAAATACTTGTTATAATATTATTAATGAAAAAAAATAAATCAAATAAACTTAAATTAGCCTTTACATTAATAGAATTATTAGTGATAATTGCGATTATTGGAGTTTTGTCGGGCTTAATTGTCGTTTCTATGAATGTGGCAAAAGATAATGCTGCTCTATCTAAGTCTAAAATTTTTGCAGAGTCGTTAGCAAACGCTTTGATAGTAAATACAGTTAGCCAGTGGGAATTCGATGATATTATTGGAACTGTAAATTCGCCGCTGACGGATGGAACGGCAGTTCCGGACTCATGGGGAGACAATAATGGAGAGGCTGAGAATGGTCCGATATTAAAAAGCGGCGATGACTGTGTAATCGGAAAATGTTTAAATTTTACCGGATTAAACCATGTTGATTGCGGAAATAATCCTGACTACAATTTAGCAAATACGAACCATACTATTTCTCTTTGGTTTAAAACTACTGATGATATTGGATTTTTGATTAGTCGTTATAACGGAGCACCTCCTCCACTTGGTTCAGGGTATGCCATTTATTTATATTCAGACAAGATAGCTTTTGACGCGGGGTCGGATGTTGGAGGTCCCTGGAACCTATCCGATGATATCGTTAATGATAATAAATGGCATTTTTTTGCAGTTAGCGTCAATATAGGTCTCTGGAGTGATACCTCCTATCTTGACGGTAAATCTTCTGGTCCAAAAGGGTATTCGGGAATCTTACAAGACTATAATCGAGGTTTATATTTAAGCGGGGCAAACGAATTGCCAGAAGAGGCTAATTTTATAGGCTATCTTGATGACGTCAGAATATATAATACTTTAATATCTGCTTCTCAAATTAAAGAACAGTATTATGCAGGATTAAATAAGCTGCTTGCAAAAGGACAGGTCACGAAAGAAGAATACCAAAATATGTTAAGCGAACTAACAAATAAAACTGCATTAAGGTAAAAAATGATAAATTACTTTCTTTGGGTTGACTGATTTAGCGCCAGATGCTATTATATATTCATAAGATAGTTGCTTAAAATTATTTAGTCGAGATTTTTAAAGAAACTAAACTTTAGGGTAAAACCTTAAAACATTAATTAAATTAATCTTATAGTCATGGAAGGTACAATCAAAAACCTTACAGACAAAGGATTCGGATTCATCACAGTTGATGGAGAAGAAAAAGATCTTTTCTTTCACAGCAACGAACTCAAGGGCGTAAGCTACGAAGAGTTGAAAGTTGGTGACAGAGTTTCCTTTGAAAAAGGCGAATCTCCGAAAGGACCGAACGCCGTAAACGTAAGCCGCATATAGGTTTCGTTTAAAATCTGTAAATGAAATCAGGCTCTCTTGAGCCTGGTTTTTATTTTAAAAACTTAAAGGACATTGCCCCTTTTTTGTTTGTATGGTAAATTAGTATTGGTTGCTTGACAACCAGGATTATTACGATGATTAATCAAGTTGACGAACAAGATATTGTTGATGAACTAAAAGGAGTGGATAAGGCATGTCTCTATGACCAAATTAAAAAAATTACGGATCATAAGACTAACCTCGATGCAAATCAACTTCTCAAGATAAAAACTCTCCTTTTGAATGAACTAAAGAACAGAAAACTTCTAAGCGTGAAGGTACCTTCTCCTAAGGAAGGCGTAGGATTCTACGAAACAGGCCTCCTTTCATTCTTAACCGGTGACCAAATCGATACAATCATGAAAAGATGCGCATATGTGCGGGATGAGGTAAGGTGTCGTGTTGACCAAGGAGGAAAATTGTCCTTCATTGAATAATCATTAAAGCCTAACCGCTTTTTTTCTTTTGTGATACAATATCAACATATGAAAAAAGCCGTTATAATAATAGCCTCGGAAAACTTTAGAGACGAAGAATATTTCGTCACCAAAGAAGTTTTGGAGAGAGGAGGAGTGGTTGTTAAAACCGCCTGCGATAAATACAGAGCTATAGGAAAATTTGGCGGAGAAGCCGAAGCTGTTATTTTAATAAGCGACCTCGACATTAATAAATTCGATGCTATTATTTTAGCCGGAGGCCAAGGAGCCACAAAACTTCTCGACAACGAATTAACTTATTCTATTATTAATAAAGCCCAAGAAAAGAAAAAACTTATAGCGGCTATCTGTATTGCACCGACAATCCTGGCCAGAGCAGGCGTTTTAAAAGGTAAAAAAGCCACAGTTTGGTCAACCAACATAGATAGGTCGGCTATTAATATTTTGAAAGAAAACAGCGCAATATATGAGAAAAAAGGGGTTATTATAGACGGGGACATAATAACTGGCGAAGATGCCGATTTCTCCCAAGAATTCGGTGAAGCTATCCTTGGCCGGTTGACAAAAGAATAAAAATAGATATAATCAATACATAATTAAATAATCCACAGACAGCAGGCATACGTAAGTCCTGCCAAGGATAAAGCAATAGAAGCATTGCTGTCATTGTCTGTGGAACCACAGATTTTTTTAATAATATGGCGTTAACAAGAGAACAAAAAAAGAATATAATCGATGACCTTGAGTCAAAGATTGAAAAGCAGAAATCCATTGTTTTCATGGATTTTACGGGAATTAAAGTTAAAGAACTGGCTAAATTGAGGGAAACCCTCAAAGAAAGTGGCAATGAAATGAAGGTGGCTAAAAAAAGCTTGATGGAAATAGCTTTAAAGAATAAAAAAATCGAACTTGATTCAAAGAAATTGGAAGGAGAAGTAGCAATGGTATTCGGTTACGAAGACGAGATTGCTCCCAGTAAATTAGTCTACCAGTTCTCAAAAGAAAACCAGAAGGCTAAAATCCTCGGAGGATTCTTGGAAAACAGATTCTATGAAATGGCCGACGTAATCAGATTAGCCGAATTACCGAATAAAGAACAATTATTAGGAATGCTGTTGGGAACATTATCCGCTCCCGCAACAAACTTAGTCGGAGTCCTTTCCGGAAATATGAGGAAGTTAGTATTCGCTCTTTCGCAGATTAAAGAAAAGAAAGCATAATAAAAATAATAAATAAGACGTTAAGGTACTTTTCCTGATAAAAGAAATTTCATCAGGAATAGGCATTAATGTTAATAATAAAATGGCAGAAGAAACAGAAGTAATCGAAGTTCCTGAAAAGTTCAAGAAACTTGTCGAGGAAATCGAAAAAATGTCGGTATTGGATTTAGCTGAATTGGTTAAAATCCTAGAAAAGAAATTTGGCGTATCAGCCGCTCCCCAGATGGTGGCAGCAGCCGCCGCTCCCGCAGCCGCAGGTGCAGCAGCCGCCGAAGAAAAGTCATCTTTCAATGTTGTATTGACATCGGCCGGTGACAAAAAGATTGAAGTCATTAAGGTTGTTAGAGACTTGACTCAAAAAGGATTGAAGGAAGCCAAGGACTTGGTAGACGCAATTGCTACAGCTCCTCAAACAATCAAAGAGGATGCCAAGAAAGAAGAAGCTGAAGAAATGAAAAAGAAATTTACTGAAGCTGGCGCAACCGTAGAACTCAAATAAAAACTTAAAGCTCCGCAACAAGCGGAGTTTTTTGTTTCCATAAAAAACAAAAGCGCACAGTAATTTATACTTGTGCGATGATAAAACAATAAAAAGGTTTTAAAATGGGGTAAAGGGTGTGCCTTACTCTTCACTTGTAATGGTTGTTTTCACATCCATAAGTTGTATCCATGTAGCTGGCGTAAACCAGCAAACAACTATGCCTTCTTCATGAGAAATTCCTCTTTGAGAATTTGATCTCGATGGAGGGGAGGGGGAAGAAAGGAATGAATGCTGGCATCATTATGCGTATTCGGGTCGAACGATAATTAATGCGAGCACTGTAACGACAGAATCAACTCCTTTGACGTCCCCAACGAACGCTGCTTCTCTTCAGCACTCTGTAAACCTGGTATGACAGTCGGCCTGCTTCTTCACTGCTTCGCAGAACTTTTTGCATGTTGTACGACACATCTTGGTATCACCCTCCGGGTGAAATTAGTTTGCGAACTACCATCATTCATCATTTTAGTCTTCCGATAGTCCGCTCTAACAGCACATAAATATATATTGTTAGAGCGAACTATTGGATACCTTCTTTTAATATGTAAAGAACTATATCGTTATATTACAGTATTGTTTTAATTTGTCAATTCTGAAACACTCTTAGGAATTTTGTTTATTAAAAAAACGCCCAATAATGTTAAATAACAATTTTAGAGCGTATAACGAAATAATAAGAAGGTATGGGGGGAGGGTTTAAAGGAAACCTATGCCTTATGTTGTGTGTAGGCACAACTGCATCTTCGGCTATCCCTGTATGCCCTTACTCATTGAGTTGTTTGTGGCAACTCGCAATTTTATTGGCCTTTAATGGACTATGGAAAGAGCGGAACCATGCCCGAATTGCTTTTTACAGCAGCATCACTTTAAAGCGGAGCCACAGAAACGCACAGGTGGGGCGGAGTAGTAAAAACCTATCTCCTTAAGGTTCAGCCCAGAATGTTATTTTGGGATTGGCGCCTAGGCAAACCCGGCGCCCTCAATTAAAGATCCATCATGAAAGATTCTCCAGGGTCCGCGAAATATTTCAGCAGGCAGAGGTCTCGGCGTCGCAGGTACAGCAGTCACACGTGTTCTTGTTGTTCTTTCTGCAATTGATCATAGGCATCATCCTCCTCCGGAGGTGATAATTAGATTCCTTTGTCAATACTGGGGCCACTTCAGATAACCGATCTGGTGACCTACTTAAATAGCACATAATACTATTAAAGTAAGCCACCAAACACCTTCTTTTAATATGTAAAGAACTATATCGTTATATTACATTATTGTTTCAATTTGTCAATTCTCTCAAAAACCAAAAACACCCTTGCGGGTGCTTGGTTTAGATTATTTACAAATATTTTCCGGAAGGTTGCCAGTGGCTCTGCAGATTACTTGCTTTAAAGCTGTCTTTTCAGCTTCTTCGCCAGATGCTTCGCCCGAACCCATTCTGTAATATTTACAACCGATAACTAACATGGGAACAGAGCCAGTTGCATTATATTTTGAAAATACATCTTGATCTGTTTCTGAATCAATGTTTTCATGATAAGAAATAGTGCTCCCGAACTGTTCAACTACTGACTTCAGGATAGGTTCTTCCCATTTGCAGTGAGGACAGCCTGATGAGCCGAAAAAGTAAACTATCGGCTTATCGTTCTCTTTACAAACCTCAAGGTCTGTTATCTCCTTAAAGCCCCCTTCGACATCGGTAGACGGCTTTTGGAGCATTTCAGGCTGTCCAGTAGTGTCGCTAGCTTTACTCATGTCGATGGGATCTAAAGTAAATAAATACTTTCCATCAAGGCTGACATATGAAGGAAATTTTTGGCCACCTACATCAAGGGTTATTTTCTGCAAGGTCATTTTTTCATTTTCTACTTTTTCAAGCTTGGCAGTAGCTCCTTGTAAATCCAAATTTTTATTAATATATTCAACAGCCTTATCCGCTACTTTCTTGGGAGAGATAAAGAAGGCCTGAACTGCCTGGTAAGACACTGCCGCTAATCCGATAGAAACAATTGCCAGTATTAAAGTGGCTATCTTCCATCTGTTCGTCTGATTTTCCATAACATTATTAATTATTATTATATTCCCATGTTAACAACTTAAAGCGGAAAAGGCAATATTAAGCCCCGACAAGCGGGGCTCCTAATTATAGTTATTCCTCCTCTCCGTCTGTGTCGTCGTCATCGTCGTCGATGTCGTCGTCATCGTCGTCGATGTCGTCGTCATCAAAATCGTCATCAGCGTCGTCATCGTTAGCCGCAAATTCGTCTTCATCTTCTTCGAATTCGCCAGCCATTTCATCATTTTCTTCTTCCTCGACTTCGCAAGACTCACTCTCGTCTTCCATTAATAATTTAGCTTCTTCTATTGTTTCTTCAAAAATCATAATCTGTTTATTAAAGGTTAATTGTGAACACTTTACCTTTTAATTTTTATTTTTTTATTATAAAGTGCCGACCTTTTTCTAATATTGTTATCATTATAATTGTACAAAAATTATTGTCAAGTTATTTCATTGTGGACATTTTGATTAAAACCATTATAATTATATTAACGACTCAAAATTTTGTCAAAAAACATGAATATTTTCATTAAATACCTGTACTGGCAACTAATACTCACGCCAAAAAAAATCTTAACAATCACAAAGAACTATCTTGCCTTCGGATTAGAGTTTTTCTCCATAAAGGAAACTATATACTCTCTTTTCTCTCCGTGGAGAAGGTATACATGGGGTTACGACAGGGGATTTGATATTGGCAAATATTTTGAGGTTTTTCTCTCAAACATCATGACTAGAACCATTGGGTTTGTAATGCGTCTTATTTTGATTGCATGTTTTATCGTTTACGAAGTCTTTATTTTAATTATAGGAACAATTGCTACATTAATATTTACATTTTATCCGGCCATAGCTATTTACGGCATAATATATAGCTTTAACTATTTATGATCAATCTCAAAAAAACCGATATGTGCGATGTGGCAAAAATAGAAGTACTTTTTTGGTGTTTTAGACTAATACAAAAAATATCTTTCGTACTTCTCACAATTTTTATCATTCTCTACGCCTATAACATATATGCGGGCAAGGCCTCAGGACAAATACTTGGAGCGTCTATTCTATTCTTTTCTACTCTGCTTCTGATGAAAAACCTTACTTCTCTTTTTGATGAATATTTAAAAACACCAAAAATAAAGATAGCCTTAAAGGAAGCCTTGGATGACAAAAAAATCAACCTTGCATCTTTTTTAAACTTAAAATCTGTTAAATATCTCGGCGCGGCCATAAAGGAATCGAAAAAGAACGGATTAAGATATCCTAATCCGCAAACAATACTCTTCAATTTTATAGATGTAAAAAATCCAAAGATAATCTTTATCTTCTCCCGACTACTAATTGATTATGTCGGACTCAAAAATCAATTAAAAAACAATCCTTCTTTAAACCAAATAACCAGAGAAAATTTTGAAGGTATAATTGAAGAAGCGGGAATGATCGCCTTAAAAAGAAACGGTGAAGATATAAGAGAAGGGGACATCATCGCTTCCTTGGCGAAAATTGAGCCTAATCTCGCGGAAATCATCACCCAGTCTGATATTGATACTGACGACTTTGAAAAAGTCAACGAATGGCAGGAAAGAGTATACAAAAAGATACAAAAAGATAAATGCTTCTGGAGTTACGAGAACCTTTTGAAGGCCGGCTCTATCGGCCGAGATTGGGCTTCGGGATACACGCCAACATTAGATAACTTTTCTATTGACTGGACCGACGAAATTAAAAGAAGGGGATTTGAAGAAATCGTCGGACACCAGGCCCAGGTATCGCAAGTTGAAATGATTCTTTCCAAAAAAGATGCCGGCAACGTTTTAATAGTCGGAGACCCCGGAGTGGGAAGGAAAAACATTATTCACGGCGTAATCAGAAAAAGCCTGTTTAATCAATCGGCTCCGAATATAAACAATAATCGCTTTATTGAATTAAATATTGTTTCTCTTTCTTCAAATGTCACTTCTTTTGAACAAATGGAAAGAATTTTAGAGCAATGTTTCAGGGAAGTGGCCCACGCCGGCAACGTTATTTTAATTATTAATGACTTTCATGACTTTTTAGGCGGAGCAAAAAAAGCGGGGATAGTTGATATCTCGGGAACCATCGGACCGTATCTGAATATGCCAAGCTTTAAAACTATCTGCCTGACTTCTTTTAACGGATTACACAAGTATATAGAGAGCAAGTCGTCGCTACTGGCCCAATTCCAAAAAATAGAAGTTGAGGAAATGAACAAAGAAGAAACATTGCAAATTTTAGAAAATAAAGTCTTCAGGCTGGAAAACGAATACGAAAAATTCATTCCTTTTAATTCCTTAAAAGAAATATATAATATTTCTGAAAAATATGTTTCTAATTTTCCTTTTCCACAAAAAGCTATTAATCTTTTGGAGGAAACGGCTATTTACAGTGGCAGGTATGTTGACACTCAGATAGTCTTGCCAGAACATGTCGACAAAATACTTTCAGAAAAAATACAAATACCGATAGGAAAGATAAAAAGCAAAGAAAAAGAAACTCTTTTAAACCTTGAAAACATTTTACATAAAAGAATCGTCGGACAATTTGAAGCTATTAAAGAAATCTCTTCGGCTTTAAGACGAGCGAGGTCCGGAGTCCAGACTAGAAAAGGACCCATGGGAAGCTTCCTTTTCTTAGGACCGACCGGAGTGGGAAAAACAGAAACAGCCAAAGCGCTGGCCGAAACATACTTCAGCTCCGAAGAGAAGATGATAAGGATTGATATGTCGGAATTCCAAAGAATAGATGATATCCCAAGATTGCTCGGTTCTGAAACCCAGGAAGGAATACTGACAACGGCTGTTAGAGAAAATCCATTCTCCTTGATCCTTTTAGACGAAATAGAAAAAGCTCATCCTGACATCTTGAATGTCTTCCTTCAGGTTTTAGACGAAGGTTATGTCAACGACAATCTGGGAAGAAAAGTCAGCTTCTTAAACACAATTATTATTGCCACCTCAAATGCCGGCTACCAGACCATTTTAAAGGCCATAGAAGAAAACAAAGAAATGGGAGAGATAAAAAAAGAACTACTGAATGCTATTTTTGAAAAAGGAACTTTCAGACCGGAATTCATAAATAGATTTGACGGAGCGATTATTTTTAAGTCTCTATCTAAAGAAGACTTAATTGCAATCGCCGAGTTACAACTGGAGAAATTAAATAAAAACCTTTTACAGAAAAAGATACAATTTATCATCACTGAAGAATTAAAAGATAAAATTGTTGAATTGAGCTATAACCCAGTTTTCGGAGCAAGAGAAATGAAAAGAGTTATACAGGATAAGATTGAAAACACTGTGGCGAGAGCAATATTAAATGATTCGGTTCCTCAAGGAAGTAAGATCCAAATCAATCCTAAAAACTTTGAAATAATCATTTCATGAATGGAGTAATCAAAAAGGCTTTTACTTTGATTGAACTGTTGGTGGTAATAGCTATTATCGGTATTCTTTCCGGACTTATTATCGTTACAATGAATGGAATGACGAATAAGGCAAATATTGCCAAAGCCCAAGTATTTTCTAATTCTCTAAGGAGTACCTTAATGATGCGTACTATCGCTCAATACACCTTTGACGATATTACCGACTATGACCCTGCAACTAAAATAATCAATTCGACTGGTGGAAATATTCCGGACTCTTGGTCAGACAATGAAGGAAGAGCATATAATAATCCTATACTGAAAGATGGTAACGATTGCATTTCAGATAAATGCGTAAGTTTTGATGGAGCAGATGATTATATTGAATTGCCCGACAGTCCAGATTTAAGACTAACGACAGGCGGCACTATTTCCGCCTGGATTTATCCGAAAAGTTTAGGCGAATCAGCCGGCAGATTAATTGATAAAGGAGTAGACCTATCTATGACTAATGGTTATGGTATTTTTATTGGTGCAAATAATTATATATCGATGAAGGTTAACGCCGTAGCCACACAGACAGTATCTTCCAACAATTCCGTAACTTTTAATCAATGGCAACTAGTAACAATAACTTTTAATAATTATGGTAGGAAAATATACATTAATGGGATAGATAAGACATCGAGTGGAGGAACGCAAACTGCTTTGCCGCCCAACGTTGCTGGGTCTACCAGAATAGGCCAAAGAGCTGGGGCAACAGATAGAACTTTTGACGGCTTAATCGACGATATTCGTATATACAATGCAACCATACCAACTTCTCAAATTAAAGAACAGTATTATGCGGGATTAAATTCATTGCTGAATAGCGGACGAATAAACAAAGAAGAATATCAAAACCGACTGGTGGGGATGAAATAAAAATTATGCTTTAAACACACCGGAAACGGTGTTTTTTGTTGCACCTGTGGATAACTCATAAAAACCTTATAAAATAAAGGGATTTTGCGTGTTGACGAGTGGTTGACAAGTTTTATACGGTGGTGTAGAATGGTGTTACAGTGTTAATAAGTGGGGAAAAGTGTGGAAAACATAAATTAATAGTGGACAATATGATAATCGGGCAATACAACTATAATTTGGATCCAAAAAAGAGACTTACCATTCCGACCAAATTTAGAAGTGTTTTAGCTGAAGGCGCGGTTTTAACGCGAGGCATAGACGGATGCCTTTTTTTATACCCGCAAAAGCAATGGGACGAACTGGCTGATAAGTTAAGCAAGCTTCCTTTATCACAATCAAGCGCCAGAAGTTTTGCAAGAGTAATGCTAGCCGGAGCAATGGACATGGTATTAGACAGCCTGGGAAGAATATTGATTCCTGATTATCTAAAAGATTATGCCAAGCTGAATAAAAAGGTGGTTATCGCTGGTTTATACGACAGGATTGAAATCTGGGATGAAGACAGGTGGCAGAAATACGGACAGACAACCGATACACAAGTTGAGGACATTGCCGAGGGATTAAAAGAATTAGGAATATAAAATGCACATACCCGTATTATTGAAAGAAACAATTGAATACTTAGATGTTAAACCGAACCGAAACTATGTCGACTGCACATTAAATGGAGGAGGACACGCCAGAGAAATTCTTAAAAGAAACGGACCAAATGGAAAAGTTTTAGGGATAGAACTAGACAAAGAAATATTTGAAAAAATAAAGGGAGAGAATATTGAAAGACTGATTGCCGTGAATGATTCTTACGCCAATATTAAAAATATTGCCGAAGAAAATGGATTCAACGATATTAATGGAATACTGTTTGATGTCGGAATATCTTCCTATCATATTGACGAAGCGAAAAGAGGATTCAGCTTCAATAAAGATGAACCGTTAATAATGAGCTACGGCAACGAACTGACTGCCGAAGAGATTGTAAATAATTGGAGAGAAGATGAAATTGAAAAAATACTAAAAGAATATGGAGAAGAGAATTTCAGTAAAAAAATAGCGAAGAAGATAATCGAAAGAAGAAAGGGAGAAAAAATAAAGAGCACATTGCAATTGGTAGAAATAATAAAAGAAGCTACGCCGGGATGGTACCACCATAGCAAAACGCATTTTGCGACAAGGACATTCCAAGCTTTAAGAATAGCCGTGAACGATGAATTGAACAATTTCCGCTCTGCTCTTCCTCAAGCGCTAGAAATTATGAGTAGGGACGGAAGACTCGTAACGATATCTTTCCATTCCCTGGAAGACAGGATAATAAAAGAATTTCTAAAGGAAAAAGAAAGAAACGGAGAATTAAAAATATTAACAAAGAAACCGATTATTCCCGGAGAAGAAGAAATAAAAAACAATCCGAGAAGCAGGTCCTCTAAATTAAGAGCAGCGATAAAAATATAAAAACATAAACATGGCCAGAACAAACTCACAAAAATTCTTCACTATTTGCGCGATACTATCTGTAGCTATGGTTTGCTTTTATGTTTTTCAAGTAGTAAAATTGACTGAGACTGGATACGCAAGAGGAGAGAAGGAGGCGATAATAAAAAACCTAAAGAAAGAGACTGCCGAATTAAAATTGACTGTTTCAAAGGGCAGAAATTTGGTCAATGTTGAAGAAAAGGTTTTGGAAGAAGGATACCAGAAAGTAAGCAAGCTGGAATATATTGTCGTTTCCGAAGCGTCAGTGGCCGTCAAATAAGCTATGCTCAATAATTTAAGGCTAAACATTGTCATCGTAATAGTATTTTTAATAGGAGGGATAGCTTTATCCCGCTTATTTTATTTACAAATTGATCAGGGGGATTTTTACAAAGCCATGGCCCAGGGCCAGCAAACCTCTTTATCCGAAACCCAAGGAGAAAGGGGAGAGGTTTCTTTCAAAAACGGAGAAATACTGGCGATGACCGAAAAGGAGCCGTATTTTTTTCTTTCACCCGAAGAAATAACTGAAAAAGAAAAAACAGCAGAACTTCTTGCTCCGATTACTGGAGAAAACAAAAATCATCTTCTTGATTTAATGAACAAAGAAGGAAGCTTTTACGAAGTGGTAGAAGAAAACATTGAGCCAGACAAGGCAAGTGAAATAATCGACCTGAGGCTTAAGGGTGTATACATCGGATACAAAACAAAAAGATATTATCCGCAGGAAAATACCGCCTCCCAGATAATCGGCTTTATCAATGAAGAAGGAAAAGGCCAGTACGGACTTGAAGAATATTACAATGAAGAATTAAAAGGGAAGACTGCTATGGAAAAAACTGAAAAGAACCCCTATAGCTTTCTTTTGAATCTTACAGAAAAAAATTCTATAAACGGAGTGTCATTGGAATTGACTATCGACCACAACATTCAATTCATGGCCGAAAAAGTATTAAAAGATGGCGTTGATAAATACGAAGCAGAAGGAGGAGAAATAATTGTTATGGATCCCAACACAGGAGCT
Source organism: Minisyncoccota bacterium (assembly GCA_041657045.1). GTDB lineage: Bacteria > Patescibacteriota > Minisyncoccia > Minisyncoccales > Minisyncoccaceae > UBA2211. The sequence goes on along the minus strand of JBBACM010000013.1, from coordinate 1,010 downwards.
ATAATCAGTATGGCTCAATATCCCGTCTTTAATCCCAATGACTACAAAAATTCAAAAATGGAATATTTCCAGAATTCCTGTACGCAAAAGCTATTTGAACCCGGCTCCATCTTTAAACCAATAACCATGTCCATGGCTATTAATGAAAAAGCCGTAACTCCGGATACGGTTTTTGATGATAAGCTTGGATACACTCAGTTCGGAACATACAAGGTTTATAACTACTCGGAGAAGGTCTGGGGGAAGATAACCATGACTCAAGTTCTGGAAGGCTCGGTTAATACAGGAGTAATGTTTGCAGAGAGTAAAATAGGGGACCAAAAATTCTATAATTACCTTAAATCTTTCGGGCTCTTTGAAGATACGGGAATTGATTTAGCCGGAGAAGTGTCTTCCAGCAATAAAGAAATTAAAAAAGCTTTAGATAATCATATTGAAGTTACTTTCGGTAATGCCTCTTTCGGACAAGGAATAGGGATAACTCCATTACAGATGATTCGCGGATTTTCAACGGTTATAAACGGAGGAAAATTAATGAAGCCGTACGTGGTTGAAAAAATTACCAAAGCGGGTCAAGAAAAAGAAATAAAGCCGCAAATGATAAGAGAAAATGTAATTACTTCAGAGACCAGTAATCAACTGAGACAGATGCTTATAAATGTTGTTGAAAAAGGTTTCGGACATTTAGCTAAAATCCCTGGCTATTGGATTGGAGGGAAGACGGGAACATCTCAAGTTCCGTATACTTCTATAGGTATAAATAAATCGGGATATTCCGAACACACCTGGCAGACATTCATGGGTTTTGCTCCAGCTATGGATCCGAAATTCATAGTTTTGGTAAAATTAAACAATCCGACCGCAACCAAGACTTCGGAATACTCGGCCGTGCCCATTTTCCATGATTTAGCTAAATATATTCTAGATTACTGGCAAATCCCGCCGGATTATGACGCTGAATCCTTGGACAAAAAATAGTTTCCGTGCTATTTAAGATTTGTATTGGTCCT
>JBBACM010000012.1:0-21378 GCA_041657045.1 Minisyncoccota bacterium | reverse complement strand
CCGATCTACAACGGCACTATACAGTGCGATTTCATCAATTTTTCCTACAATACGATTAGTTGTTAATCCCTCTCCTCCAATTCTAAGAATTGCTTTATTTTGTAAGTCTCCCGTCAGGCTTGAAATATTCGCAGATTCTGGCTGCTTTACTCCGTTTATGTATGCCTGGACGACAGTGTCCCTATCAAACACCACAACTATATTATACCAAGTATTAGCTACTAATTTTCCTGTTGCAGATAAATAAGGACTAATCCTTGCACTGTCTCCGTCAGAGAAAAAAACTATCAATCGACTTGTCCCGTTATATCTCATAATCCAATAACCATCGTCGCCTGTTGCTGTACCACTAGTAGCTCCACAGACGGCCAATGTTTCATTTGTAGGCGCATATGGATTATCAAACTTAGCCCAAAGAGATATAGTTTGGTCTCCCAATCCCATACTTAAAGAAGGATTGCTCCCAAAACTAACGTAGTTGCTACTGCCAAATTGAAGACAAGAACCGCTGACACATTCGGGGCCAGTTCTGACAATAGGAGGGACAGTGAAAACAACTCCATTGTTAATATTTTTCCATGTATCTAAAACATCATTATTGTTAGCTGGTAATCCGTCACTTGTTGTTCCATTAAATTTCCATTCGGAAATAAAATTCATTAATAATGAATTTCTTAGAGAATTAGAAAAAATTTTAGTTTTGGCGATAGTCGCACTATTCGTTATTCCGTTGATTGCAACGATAATCAGACCAGAAAGAATTCCGATTATAGCAATAACAACCAATAATTCAATCAGAGTAAAAGCTTGTTTCAACAATTTATTCATACACAAAATTAAATCTCTACTCCTCATCAATGGACCCATTGGGAGATTCTTCGGCAACATATACGTCTCTGGGTTTTGCTCCGTCTTGCGGCCCAACAATGCCTCTTTCTTCTAAAATATCCATTAAGCGGGCTGCTCTCGCATATCCTATTCCCAACCTTCTTTGCAATAAAGAAGTAGAAGCTTTGCGGGAAGAAATAACGGTTCTTTTTGCTTCCTCATACATAGGGTCTTCTTTCGAAAAGAAATTATCCATTTGAGCCTCGGGAGTTTCCATGGCTTTGGTTAATTCCCCGGCCAGAGAATCTTCTTCTTTTTCTACTTCCGTTTCAATCAAAGAAGGTTCCACTTCTTCCGGTTTTTCTTTAACTTCAGCGTTGGAATCGGTTATCCAATTGACTACTTTTTTAATTTCCTGTTCGGAAATATATGGACTCTGTACCCTTTTAGGCTTAGAAGCCTCTTTACTCATTAGAAGCATATCTCCTTTTCCTAATAATTTCTCTGCTCCCGAAGAATCAAGAATAGTTCTTGAGTCAATCAAAGAACCCACTTTCAAAGCAATTCTTGAAGTAATATTGGCTTTAATCAATCCGGTGATAACTTCTACCGATGGCCTTTGAGTTGCTAAAATCAAATGTATTCCGGTGGCACGAGACATTTGAGCTAACCTGACAACATATGACTCTATCTCTTTACCCTTAACACTCATCAAGTCTGCCAATTCATCAATAATCAAAACGATATAAGGAAGTTTTTGTTCTCCTTTCTTTTCCATCTTTTCGTTGTAAGAACCGATATCTCTGCTATGACCCGCCGCTAAAACAGTAAACCTTCTTTCCATCTCCCCGACCAGCCATTTCAAAGCCACCAAAGTTTGATTGGCATCGTAAATAACCGGACATAATAAATGTTCTAAATTAGCATAGACCGGGAACTCAACCCTCTTCGGGTCAACCAAGACCAACTTCATTTCTTCGGGACTGTTTCTGTATAATAAACTTAAAATAATAGAATTAAGACAAATGGTCTTTCCAGATCCGGTCGTTCCACCGACCAGCAAATGGGGCATTTCAGCCAAATCTGCAAAGGAAGCGATACCCTTTACATCCTTTCCCAAAGCCATTAAAAGGGGCGCTGCAGAGCTTTTAAACTCGGGGGTGTCCAAAACCTCACGCAAGCCAACAATAGCTCTTTTTTTGTTCCCTATCTCAATTCCGACCAAAGACCTTCCAGGAATCGGAGCTTCAATACGTATTGTCGGGCTGGCTAAAGCAAGGGCTAAATCATTTTGTAGGGCTGTAATTTTTGATAATTTAATTCCTTCGGCCGGCTTCAAGGTGTACTGAGTAACGGTCGGCCCAATATTGATTTCAGACATTTCAACTGGAAGTCCGAAAGTCTGCAATGTTCTTTTTATAACCGAAGAATTATAGGTAATATCCCCTCCTTCGGGATTGCCGCCTTTTTTAGACAATAATTCCAATGGAGGATATTTGTATTCCTTGTTCTCCTGTTTTTTCTGTTCAAATGTTTTTAAATTCTTGTCTTCTTTTTTTTCTTCAACAATTTTATGCTCTTCTTTCTTGGGCATTATTTTTTCCAAATTCAAAATAGGAAGCTTTTTCTTTTCTTCCTTAATTTCAACTTCCTCCTCTCCTTCTTCGTATTCTTCAAGTGCACGCCTGAAAGGCTGGATAATAATCCATAAAGAAACAACTAAAGCGATTGCAAATAATGCAAAAGTAACGATATAATCAAAACCTTTTAATAGAGGCCAAGAAATAGCATAGCCCAACCACCCTCCGTTTCCGGCATGGCTCCAAACGAATTCAGAGACCAGCTCTGGAGCACTTCTTAATTCAAGCAAAGAAAAAATACCGCTCAAACTCAAAACCAAAAGAATGGTTGAAATAGTAAGCGAATTTTTGTTTTCCTTGAAAGACCCGTCGTCCTTCAAAAGGACTATTCCGTAGATAGCTGAAATAATAGGAACAACGTAAATAACGTTTCCAATTAAAATATTAAATATGTTTTTCAGAGAATTGCCGATAGTTCCGGCTCTCCCAGAAAAAGAAAATAAAAATACGACCGTGAGAAGAAACGCGAACGAAGATAATAGATACCTTTTAGTCCTTTCGGGCAAAGAGAAATGAAAACCGCTTCCGACTCCCCTCTCTTCAACTCTTTTTTTTGAATTGTTGATTTTATTTCGGTTATTTCTCTTCTTATTTTTCATGGTACTCTAAAGATTATTTTTTATTTTCTTTATTATACCCCAAACCCGTACCAATTGGAACTAGCTTTCCGATAATGACGTTTTCCTTTAGTCCTCTTAATTTATCCTCTTCCCCCCTCAAAGATGCTTCAATCAAAACTCTTGATGTTTCCTGGAAAGAAGCGGCTGATAAGAAGCTGTCTGTATTCAAAGCAACTTTAGAAATTCCTAACAACAAATCGTCCGCCTTAATTTGCTCCTTACCATCTTTTTCCAAAACTTCATTTTCTTCAAGCATGCGGGCTTTGGAAATAATTTCGTCGGCGCTAAAGCGACTGCCTCCGGCATCTCTTATTTTCACTCTTGAGAACATTTGCCTGACGATAAGCTCTATGTGTTTGTCGTTAATCGACACACCTTGAGAAACATATACTCTTTGAATTTCTTTGATGATATAGTCTTGAACGGCTTTTACTCCCAGCAACTTAAAGATTTTCTTCATGTCTAGAGAGCCGGCGCACAACGCATCTCCCTTCTTAACTGCTTGGCCTTCTTTGACCAATAATTCAACATTCGGAGAAATTCTGTATTCAACAACATCGTCCTCTTTTTTCTTTCCGTCTTTAATGGTCATAATTCTAATCAAACCTTTCTTTTCGTCAAGTTCAACAATTTCTCCATCCTTGTTTGCCATTTCAGCCTCACCTTTTGGAGGTCTTCTTTCAAAAACTTCTTCTACTCTAGGAAGACCACGAGTAATATCTGCCTCTCCGGCTACACCTCCAGTATGGAAGGTTCTCATAGTTAACTGAGTTCCCGGTTCGCCGATAGCCTGAGCCGCAACAACTCCAACCGCTTCTCCCATTTTAATCATTCCTTTCCAGCCTAAATCTAAGCCGTAGCACTTTTGACAAATTCCTCTTATACATTTACATGCCAAAGGAGACCTTACTTTCAAGCTCAGAATGTTTTTCATTTCTTTAATCTTCTGAGCAGTCTTCAAGTCGATTATCTGTCCTGATTTAAGAATAACTTCTTTGGTTGTTTCGTCTTCAACCTTTTCCAAAGAAATTCTGCCAAATATTTTATGGACAAAATCTTGATTTACCTCATCGGCATCTTTCCTATAAACAATCAATCCTTCCTTGTCCCCGCAGTCTTCTTCATTAACAATCACATCGTGAGCGACGTCAACTAATCTTCTTGTTAAATATCCGGAAGTAGAGGTTCTTAAGGCAGTATCAGCAGTACCTTTTCTGGCGCCATGAGTTGAAATAAAATATTCCAATACATCAAAACCTTCTTTAAATGAATTCTTAATGGCCAGCTCTATAATTCTTCCGGCCGGATTGGCGACCAAACCTTTCATACCAGCCATTTGCACCGGCTGAGACCATGAACCCCTGGAACCGGAATCAACGATTGAAAATACCGGGCTCTCAGAAGAAATAGCTTTGGGAACAAGTTTTTCTATTTCTGTCTTAACTTTTTTCCAAACCTCGATAACTTGATTAGCCTTTTCATCGCGAGAAAGCAAACCTTTTTCGTAGTATTTTTCTATCTCTGTTATTTTATTTTCCGCTTCAGAAATTAAAGCTGGCTTTTCAACAGGAACTTTCAAGTCGTCCATTCCCCAAGTAATTCCAGAAAGGGTAGCGAACCTAAATCCCAAAAGCTTGATATTGTCTAAAGTTTCAACAGCATTGTTGCCGTAGATATCAATAACCTTGTTAATCATTTTCTTAATGGTTTTCGAATCCATAAGTTCATTCTGGTATTCAAAATTATCAGGTAAAACATTGTTAAAAATTATCCTTCCGGCGCTGGTTTCAATAAACTGGTCATTGATTCTGACTTTGATATTCGCCCTCAAATTTATCATCTTCAAATTATAAGCTATCAAAGCATCTTCTTCCGAACTAAAGACCTTATTTTCACCCTCTAATCCAGGAAGAATCTTGGTTAAGTAATAACAGCCCAAAACAATATCCTTGGTCGGAATCATAATTGGGTCTCCCGTAGACGGCTTTAACAAGTTAACGCTGGAAAGCATTCTTTCTCTCGCTTCGACTTGCGCCTCTTCCGATAAAGGAACATGGATAGCCATCTGGTCTCCGTCAAAGTCGGCGTTAAAGGCTGTACAAACTAAAGGATGCAATCTAATGGCTTCACCTTCAATTAATATCGGATGGAAAGCCTGAACTCCCAATCTATGTAAGGTAGGGGCTCTGTTCAACAGCACTAATTTTTGTTTAACCACCTCTTCCAAAGCTGCCCAGATTTCGTCCGTTTCTTCTTCAATCAATCTTGAAGCACCTCTAACGTTAAAAGCAAGCTCTTTTTCCAATAACTTTTTAATAACGAATGGTTTGAATAATTCCAAAGCCATTTTCTTCGGAACACCGCACTCATTCAATTTCAAGTTAGGACCGACAACGATTACGCTTCTTCCTGAATAATCAACTCTTTTGCCTAATAAGTTCTGTCTGAATCTTCCCTGTTTTCCCTGCAACATGTCTGCCAAACTCTTCAATAACCTCCTGCCTCCGGTTGAAGCCTGGGTAGTCGTGCTTTTCCTCATCTTGTTATCAATCAAAGCATCGACTGCTTCTTGAAGCATTCTTTTTTCATTCCTGACGATAACGTCAGGAGCATTTATTTCAAGCAAATACTTCAAACGATTATTTCTGTTGATGACTCTTCTGTATAAATCGTTTAAATCGGAAGAAGCATATCTTCCCCCGTCAAGCTGAACCATCGGTCTTAAGTCGGGAGGCAAAACCGGAAGAACTTCCGTAAACATCCATTCGGGCCTGATGCTCGCATGCTTCATGTCTCTGTATAATTTCAACCTCCTCAAAATAATCTTCTTTTCTTCGGTTGACTTCTTTTCTTCCATCTGCTTTTTTATCTTCTCTATCTCTTTGTCTATATCAACCTTGATAAAAAGTTCTTTTAAGGTTTCCGCTCCTGTTCCCGCTTCAAATATTTCTCCGTACTTCAAAGATAATCTGTGGTAATCAAGTTCGTTAAAAATCTCCAGCGGTTTTATCGAAGCAACTTCCTGCTTGGCTTTATCTTTTGCTTTCTTTAAATCTTCCAAAGCTTTAGCTTGGAATTTCTCCGTTTCCTTACTGTTTTTAATTTCTTTACTCTTAGTTTTGAATTCTTCTTCTATCTCTTCTAAAACCTTGACTTTCAAATCCTCGTCAACTTTCGTAATAATATATGAAACGAAATAAACAACCTCTTCAACCTTATGCAAGGCCAAGCCCAAAACCATTCCCATTCTTGAGGGAACTCCTTTCAAGAACCATATGTGCGAAACCGGAGTAGCCAACTTAATGTGGCCCATCTTTTCTCTTCTTACCGAAGACTTGGTAACTTCGACTCCGCATCTGTCGCAAATAATTCCTTTATACCTAATCCTTTTGTATTTGCCGCAATAACATTCGTAGTCCTTGGTCGGTCCAAAAATCTTCTCACAGAACAAGCCGTCCTTTTCGGGCCTCTGAGTTCTATAATTGATAGTTTCCGGCTTAGTCACCTCCCCGCAAGACCAATTCAATATTTCTTGAGGAGAAGCCAACTTTATTCTTATTGATTCTAAATTAGAGACAAACATATTTTTGTATTTTTAATTTAGTCTTCTTCCTCAGTCTTCCCTTTAATAATCATATTCAGGGAGAGGGCTTTCAACTCTGCTAATAAAAGATTAAACGACGCCGGAATATTCGGACTCTTAATCTTTTCTCCTTTCAAAATTGATTCGTAAGTAGCCGCACGGCCAGCAACATCATCCGACTTTATAGTCAGCATTTCCTGCAAGGTATATGCTGCTCCGTATCCTTCAAGAGCCCAGACTTCCATCTCTCCAAATCTCTGTCCTCCGAATTGGGCTTTTCCTCCCAGTGGCTGTTGAGTGATTAAAGAGTATGGTCCGATTGAACGCATATGTATCTTGTCTTCGACCATGTGCGCTAATTTAATCATGTATATGTGGCCGACGGTAATTTTCTCCGGGAAAAATTCTCCGGTTTCAGGGTCGAACAATTTCAATTTTCCGTCTTCGGGATATCCCGCAGCCTTCAATTCTTCTTTAATGTCTTTTTCCGTAGCTCCGGATAAAGACGGGGTTTCGGCTAAATATCCTAATTTATTTACAGCTAATCCTAAATGAGTTTCCAAAATCTGTCCCAGGTTCATTCTCGAAGCAACAGATAACGGATTTAAGATAATATCAACCGTTGTTCCGTCTTCCAAGAACGGCATTTCTTCAGCGGGAAGAATCTTTGCAATAATACCTTTATTACCATGTCTTCCGGCTAATTTATCACCGACCTGAATCTTTCTAACCTCGCTGATTCTTACTCTTATCCTCTTAATAACTCCCGGTTCCAAAACATATCCTTCACTCCTATTAAATACTTTAACGTCGGTTACTCTTCCTCTCTTGCCATGCTCAAGCCTCATGGAAGTATCTTTTACTTCTTTGGCTTTCTCTCCAAAGATGGCTCGAAGCAACCTTTCTTCAGCCGACAAGTCAGCTTCACCTTTAGGTGAAATCTTTCCGACTAAAATATCATTCGGTCCGACTTCGGCTCCTATTCTTACAACTCCATCTTCATCAAGGTCTTTTAGTTTATCTTCTCCGACATTAGGGATATCGGAAGTTGTTAATTCCGGTCCAAGTTTGGTTTCCCTCACATCGCAGAAAAAATCTTCAATATGAACCGAAGTAAACACGTCTTCCTTTACCAATCTATCTGATAAGACGATGGCGTCTTCAAAAGTATTTCCTCTCCAAGAAATAAAAGCAACAAGAAGGTTTCTTCCTAAGCTTAATCTTTCTTTGCTGATAGAGCCTCCCTCAATAAGGGTATCTCCCTTCTTGACCATGTCTCCCTTGTTTACAACCGGCATCTGGTGGAAGCATGAATACTGGTTGGTTCTGTCGAAAATTCTTACCGGGTAAGAAATAGTCTTTCCTGATCCCGTCCCTTTAACTTGAACCTCTCTAGCGTCAACCTTAATAATCTTTCCCGCTTCTTCAGAAGCTATTAATTGTCCCGAATCTCTCGCTGCCATAACTTCAAGCCCTGTTCCCACTAAGGGCGGCTCGGGATTTACTAAAGGAACTGCCTGTCTTTGCATATTTGAACCCATTTGGGCTCTATTAGCATCATCATTTTGTAAAAAAGGAATTAATCCTGTAGCAACCGAAACGAACTGTTGAGGCGATACGTCAACATAGTCAATTTTTTCCCTTTCAATTTCTCCAGGCTCTCCCTTAATTCTAGCCTCAACTCTTTCATTTAAAATATTACCTTTATCGTCCAAAACAATAGAAGCTGGAGCAATGTTATACCTTTCTTCTTCATTAGCATCCATATAGTAGACGTCGTTGGTTACCTTTTCATTTATAACCTTATAATAAGGAGTGTCTATAAATCCATAGGGATTCAATCTGGCGTAAAGAGATAAATGAGTAACCAAACCTACATTCGGACCTTCCGGAGTTTGAATAGGACAAATTCTTCCGTAGTGCGAAGGTTGCACATCTCTCACGTCAAAGCCCGCTCTTTCTCTGGTCAAGCCTCCGGGACCGGTTGCGGTCAGCCTTCTCTTATGCTCAAGCTCGGACAAAGGATTAGTATTATCCATAAATTGAGAAAATTGGCTGGCAGTAAAGAACTGGGTAACCTGGGCGACAAAAGGCCTGGGATTGATCAGTTGGGCCGGGGCCAAATTTTCAAAATCCAAGGTCGACATTCTATCTTTAATGATTCTTGCCATTCTGGCGATACCGACTCTTAGTTTATTCGAAAGCAATTCAGAAATAGTTCTTACTCTCCTGTTTCCCAAGTGGTCAATCATGTCTGCCACGGCCGTCTGGTCATTATTCATTTTAATAATTTCCTTCATTACAGAAACCAAATCATTAACTGATAAAACCCTATCTTCTTTTCCAATCTCTCTGTCTTTCTTTGGTTTTAAATCGGGCATTCTTGACCACATCTTCCATCTTCCAACTTTTGACAAGTCGTACCTCTCGAAATTAAAGAACATATTGAATATCAATTCCCTGGCTGAATCGGGGTTAACCATTTCACCAGACCTTAATCTTTGATATATCTCTAATAATGCTTCTTCCTGGCTATGCGCAGGGTCTTTCTTTAATGTTTCTTCAATATATGCGGTTTCTCCATTGTCAAAACCGACAAACATGTTTCTAATGTCGTCGTCATTAAATCCGCCTAAAGCCTTTAATAATGTAGTTGCCGGAACTTTTCTCTTCCTGTCTATTTTTACAGCTAAAACACCAGAAGCCTCTGTTTCAAACTCAAGCCATGAACCGCGGTTAGGAATAATTTTCGCGGCAAAGCATCTCTTTCCTTTATTGATATTCAAAGGAAAGAAAACTCCGGGAGAACGAATTAATTGTGAAATCACAACTCTCTCAACTCCGTTTAAAATAAAAGTTCCTCTATCGGTTAATAAAGGAAAATTTCCAAAGAATATTTCCTGCTCCTGGCTCCTTTTTGTTTTTAAGTTAGACAACTTCACTGTTACTCTTAGAGGAGCAACAAATGAATCATTGTTCTCTCTGGCATCAAAACCCGAAGCGTAGTTCGGTTTTCCTAATTTATAGTCTAAAAAATATAGTTCAAATTCTTTGCCGGTATAGTCCCTAATAGGAGACACCTCTGCGAAAAGGTCCTTCAATTCCTCTTCCCAAAATTGTCTTCCGCTTTCCTGCTGCATAAAAATCAAGCTAGGCAAGAGATAGGATATTTTACTTTTAGCAAAGCTTTTAGTTTTGATTTTCATATTTATTATTGCTTTAGAGACTAAAAATTCTATATTCAAACAAAAAAATACCCTTGTTCTTTATATTTTTCCAGGGCGATGAAAATAAATTAACAACTTGATATATGTAATAGAATCAAAATGCCAAGTAATTATCTTACAAATTATACCTATCTTATCATAAAACAAAAGATTGTCAAGACTCCGTAACTCTCATATTCTGCAGTATCCCTAGGGCTATAAAAGTAAACAAAAGATTGCTTCCCCCGTAACTTATTAAAGGCAATGGCACCCCTATGACCGGCAGCAAGCCTAAGTTCATGCCCATATTGATAACCATCTGGAAAAATATAGAAATAGCGAGGCCAGTGGCAAAAAGCCTTGAAAAATTAGAATTGGCGTCTAAAGCAATTTTCAATATTCTCCAGAATAAAACTCCGAAAAGAATTAAAAGTATGCTTATACCGACAAGACCCGTCTCTTCCGCAATAGCTGAAAAGACAAAATCCGTCTGAGGCTCCGGCAAAAAGCCGTACTGAGTCTGCGACCCCCTGCCGATGCCCTTGCCCCAGATACCTCCCGAACCGATACTTATTTTTGCTTGGTTCTGGCTCCACCCCTCCCCCAAGGGATCTTCGTGCGGAGCTATGAAGTTAAAAATCCTATTCTTTTGATAATCTTTTAAAATAAATGTCCAGCTTAAGGAAAAAAATAAACCGAAAGTAATACATAACAAAATAAAATCCCTGATTCTTATCCCGGACACCAAAAGTATCCCTATCCAAATTGCTCCGATAATCATTACCGAACCGAATTCAGGCTGAAAGAAAATTAAAACCGTGGGGATAAGAGCATAAACGCCAGATAAAATAATATGCTTTATTTTATATAATTCTACGTGCCTTTTAGAAAAATATTTGGCTAAAATTAAAATTAAAATAATCTTAGTTGGCTCTATAGGATCAAAAGAAAATCCACCGAACCTATACCAAGATTTAATTCCTCTTATTTCCGGAGCAAAAAAGAAAACTCCTATTAATGCCAGAATACATAAAAAATATAGAGAAAGAATTATTGAAGAATTTTCCCTGACTATCCTATTATCAGCAAGGCTGATTAAAAACATCAGGGCAATACTCGCGACGACAAAACCTATTTGCTTGTATAGGTTAGAAAAATCGCCCGAACCTGTAGATGAGCTATATATAGCCACTATTCCAAAAAGGGTAAGAATTACAGAAACGATAATCAAAACCCAATCCATTTTTCTAATATGATTTGAAAAAGACATCAGCTTATTATTTTTAAAAATTCTTTTTCTTTGATTGTCCTCACTCCCAGCTCTTTAGCCTTTTCGTGTTTAGAACCGGGATTTTCTCCCAAAACCAGATAATCTGTATTCTTTGAAATGGCATCGGAAACATCTCCACCTAAAGAAATAATTCTTTCTTTAGCTAATTCCCTGCTCATTTTATCAAGAGTTCCGGTTATCACAAATTTCTTGCCCGACAAACGGTTTCCAGTTTTTTCTAAAAAATACCTGACTCCCCTTTCTTTTAGTTTGTTTATAAACTTGATATTGTCCTTATCTTTAAACCATTGGACTATTGATCTGGCAACTATTGGCCCGACATCAGAAATATTTTCCAATTCTTCAACTGAAGCATTCATTAAATCATCTACTGATTTAAATTTTTTGCTCAAATCGTTTGAAGTCTTTATTCCTACATTTCTTATTCCCAAGGCATAGATAAAACGGGAAAAAGAAACTTTTTTCCTTTTGGAAATATTATCAACTACCTTTTTGGCCGACTTATCGGCAAATCTTTCCAAAGGAAGGATATCTCCTTCTTTTAGGTCAAACAAATCAGCAGGGTCAAGCAATAAACCCTCTTCGGCAAACTTTTCTATTATCTTCGGACCAAGCCCCTCAATATTAAAAGCGGTACGAGAAACAAAATGCCCTATCCATCTTATCTTCCTACTGAAACATTTAGGGTTGGGACATCTCCAGACTACTTCATTTTCCGGCTTAACTAGTTTTGTCTCGCAAGAAGGACAATTTTCCGGCATCTTAAATTTCTTTTCTTTGCCAGTCCTTAATTCAGGAAAAACATTGATAATCTCGGGAATAACATCTCCAGCGCGCCCGACAACAACCGTATCCCCTATTTTTAAATCCAACCTTTCTATCTCATCATTATTATGCAAAGTCGCTCTGCTGACTATAACTCCGTTGATTTCAACCGGCTTTAAAATAGCAACCGGAGTCATCGCCCCCGTCCTTCCTACCTGAACCTTGATATCCTCAATAATGGTTGTCGATTGCTTTAAAGGAAACTTCAAGGCTATCGCTCCACGAGGAGCTTTGCCGACGATTCCCAATTTTCTAAAAATATTGTTGTTGTTTATTGAAACAACCAAACCATCTATTTCATAAGGAAGTTTTTCTCTGTTTTTCTGCCAATAGGCGTAAAAATCAAAAACCTCATTCATGTTCTTACACAGCCTATTGTATTTATTATTAGTTTTAAATCCCAATACCTTTAATATTTCATGCTCTTCTTCGTGAGTTTTTTGACCTAAATCTGAGACAAGAGAATAGACATCTGCATCTAAATTTCTTTCGTAGGTAATCTTAGAATCCAGTTGCCTTATTGACCCGGCAGCAAGATTTCTCGGATTGGCGTATAAAGGAAGGCCTTGTTTTTCCCTTTCTTTATTAGTTTTAATAAATTCTTTTTTTGTAATTATAGCTTCTCCTCTTACAATAATGTCACCCAACCCCCCTTTTTTTATAACAGTAATAATATTATTCAAGCCTTTTTTCTTTAATTCTCCGATAACATCTTCTTCCTCTCTCGTTTTTAAAGGAATTGATTCTATCGTTTTAATATTTTGGGTAACGTTTTCCCCCACTCTTCCGTCTCCCCTTGTCGAGCCTATTTTCAATATCCCTTTCTTGTAAATTAATTCGATTGCCAACCCATCAAGCTTAGGTTCGCAATAATATTCAACTATATCTTCTTTATTTATTAACTTTTTATTTCTAATTTCCCAGTCATCCATGTCTTCTCTCGAAAAAGCGTCATTGAAAGAATACATCATATTATCTCTCTCCACTTTTTGAAAAGCGCCCAAAGGCTTTCCTCCCACTCTTTGAGTCGGAGAATCAGAAGTAATCAGTTCTGGAAATTTCATTTCCAAATCAAAAAGTTCCTTTTTCAAGGAATCAAGCGCCGACTCCGATATTTCTTCTTTGTCTAAAACGTGATAAAGATAGCGATGATGATTAATCAGCTCTCTCAATTTTTTTATTCTTTGCTGTACCTTCTGCTTGTCCATATCAATAAGATGCCTCTATCTTTCTTTTGACTGTTCGATAAGTGCCAGACGAAATTATTATCGTACCGGTAGCACTACAATCTATATCGCCATTCTCACTGTTAGTCATGGTGACATCCCAGGTATAGTCTGTTTCAAAACTTCCATTAAAATTACTACAAGTTCCAGAAGTAGTTTTAATATTATATAAAGCCTGCTCTATCCCCGTGTCAGCGGCATATAAAGCCTTAGCTGAATATCCCAAAGTTTCAGAAGTTTTAACGCCTCCGATAATTATACTTGTCAACCCAAGAACAGCCGACATGAGAATGGAAATCATGATTACTACTAAATATATAGAAACTCCTTTTTGATTGTTTTTTATTATCATATCAATCAGTATTAAGCTCTCTTTGAGAAATTGTTGTTTCAATTACTATATTTGAATTAGAAGAATTGGCTCCTTCTGCGCTAAGCATAATAGTTACTTTCGGCTGACCCCCAGGCCCATCTCCCGTAACATAGAAAATAAGAGAGTTGACTTTCATCTTTGAAGAAGTCATAGCAGTAGGCGACCCAAGGCCAGCATAAGTATCATCAACTGATTTATATTCTTTTATCGTTTTATCGTCCTCATCAAAAATAAATGCCCTACACTTATAATCCCCATCTACAGAATCGTAGGCAAGAAAAACTATATAATAACTGTCCGATAAATAATTAATGCCACCTGTACCTGTACAACCTCCGACAGTATCTTTTTTTGCCATTCTTAATGCCTTTCCCATATATTCTAATGCATAATTAGACTCCTCCATTATGTCCTGGTTCTGTAAAATTTTGTTCTGAGCCTTAATGGCCGAAACAAAAACATTTGCCAGGCCGATCGACAAAAAACTGAATATCGCTACCGATACCAAGACTTCAGCCATTGTAAATCCTTTTGTTTTTTTATTATTTATCATGGTGCCCAATTATAAAGATTTCCATAAATAGTCATTGTATTGTCCATCCAATAAACATCAACTTGGACATCTAATTTATCAACACCATCCGGAGTAATAGTTATCTTTCTTCTAAATGGTGTTTTTACATCGACTGTAGCGGAAGAAGGATATAGATATGCTCCGCTACTATTTTGAATATATAAATAATGACTATCATAGTAGCGATCTAAATCAGTAGAGAGAAAATCGGCCTCGCAACTACCCAAAGCTGATGTGCAAGAATCAAGTCCTTCGCTCCAACTGACCTCTGCGACCAGATTAGCATCCCTTATATTCTTAACAATTTCCATTCCCTCCTGGCAAAGATATGTAGCGATTAATCTTTCCTTTTGCTGTTGGGTCTTTTGAGAATAATTTGTAATTACGGAAAAAACCCCAAAAACTCCGATGGTAATAATGGCGACCGAAACAATCATTTCTATCAAAGTGAATCCATTTTTAATTTTGCTTTCTTTATTCATCATGGATTAGTGATTTCTATTCTTCCCGTATTGTTTATATTAATCGTTCTTTTTTGATTCGTATTGGTAATAACACAAAGAGTAATTGAAGTTTCATATCCAATGCGATTGTCTTGGATATAATTAATCGGATCGGGTGGTAAAAAAGAAACGCTAACATTATTCGTACTTGTCATATTATCCACCGGACCGTATTTTATATCGCATATCATTATTCCGGGCTCACTAATAGGGATGATTTCTGGCGTATCAGGAGGATTAGCGTAAGGCATGTCCGCAGAAGAAACTGAATTAATGTTATTATAAAGAATATATTCTAAACGTTTATCCACGGGCGTCGAAGCTTGATCAAAATAAATTCCGTATCCTTTTACCCCAACCTCTCCCGCTAATCCACTCGCAGCCATCTCCTGAGTTCTTCTTAAGTCTTGAGCCACCTTTCTAGAAGCTCTTTCCAGAGCAAAAACCTTACTATCTTTTCCATAGTCAATAAAAAAAATAATAGTAAAAATAGATATGACAACCACAATCGCCAAAAGCTCAATTAAAGTAAATGCTTTTTTATAAATTTTATCCATGGTAAAAATTTAAAGATAAATACCAATTAATAATTCTCTCTCCGAAAAAAAGAGTAATTAACATTCCCACTAAAAGGAACGGTCCAAAAGGTATCTCAGATTTAAGCCCTCTTTTTTTCAATAATATCAATACTGAACCTATTATAGCACCAAAAAGAAAACCTAAAAAGAGTCCGACGATAATATTTGGATAACCCAAAAGAAGACCGATTAATATCGCTAATTTAACATCTCCGAAGCCCATCGCCATCCCCTTGGAAAAAAACCAGATTAAAAAGAAAAATAAAGAAGCTCCAAGGGCAGAGAAAATAAAATAAATAAAATCTGTCCTGCCTATTAACCCAGAATACAAAGAATAAAAAATCCAAAGCATTGAAATAATGATTGCCGGATAAATAACCTCATCAGGAATGATGTAATATTTTAAATCAAATATGAAAATAATGATTAAGAAAGATGTTATTATTAACCAAAAACCGACTTGGAAAAAATTAAATGAAAAAAGCCCAGTTACCGGACCGAAATGCAAATAAACCAGAGAAAACAATGTTGCTGTTAATAATTCAACCAGTGGATATTGAATTGATATCTTTTTTTTACAATATCGGCACTTCCCTCCCAAAAACACATAACTCAATAAGGGAAATAAATCTAAGACATTCAAATCGTGCCGACAATGCGGACAGTAAGATTTACCGAAAAGAAAACTTTCCTCCTTATACAGCCTCCAAACAACGCAGTTGAGAAAACTGCCCATTATTAAGCCAAATATGAAAATAAAAATCAATTCTATCATTAAGAATATTCTATCATATTAAGTAAAAGAAAACACCCCCACGCTTGGAGGGGGTGCTAGGTGATGAACGGCTAGAGGCAATCATAGCTAGTGGTACAAGTACCTGTCGTTATCCCGGCAAAGCCAGAACTATCAACACACCATATTGAACCGCTGTTTAAAGTTTTCTGAACGCAATATTTCGGAGCTGTAGTAGTAGCGTCAATATAAGCGATAAATGTGGCCGCAGTTGCTGTCTGTGCCTGAATATCAAGACATAGAGCGGCACCGTCAGCTCCTCCTGTTCCGTATAAGAAGTTTGTTCCAGAGGAAGGGCATCCAGTACCAGATGATATGGCAGTCCCGTATATTCCGGTTGAACTATTCGCTTTAAATACCTCAGCAGTCGATCTCAACTGATCCATAGCCGCTTTAATTCTTGCATCCTTGGCAGCGCCGGTGGCATTGCTCATAGAAACGATAATAAGACCAGATAGAATACCTATAATGGCGATAACTACCAATAACTCAATTAAAGTAAATCCTTTTGTTTTTTGCATATTTTTTAAGTTTTGAAATATTCGCCTCTAAAGGCGCGACCTTTATTATTTATTATATCTTTATTTTATTCGCTAACTTCAATCTTGTCAAATCGCCTACTGTTGAATAGTCGTACTTATCTTGTATATTGGGAGTAATACTGCCGCAACTAAGAATCCTACCATCAAGGCTAAGGCGATAATTAGAATCGGCTCAATGATGCTGGATATTGAATCGACGAATATTGTCGCTTCTCTTTTATAAAATCTCACCACATTCATCAGCGACGAATCAAGTTTTCCGGTCTGTTCTCCCACCGCAACCATCTGGATAAAAAGCGGGGAGATAATATCTTGGTTCTGGCCAAAAACACGGCTTACTCTTTCTCCTTTGACAACCTTCTCTTTAGCAGATAAAATTGCATCTCTATATACATCATTGCCGACCAAGTTTGAAACGACCTCCAATGCTTCATTGATCGGTATGCCTGCAGAAATAAGGGTAGAAAAGTTTTCAGCGAACCTGGCTAAATATAAATTTTTCAAAAACGGACCAATAATAGGAATCCTCAATGATATCTTATCAAAAATATTTTTCCCCATTACTGTTCTCGGTAAATAAACAGCTAATCCAGCGATAGAAATAATTCCAAAAATTACGAGGTACCAATATCCGACAAAAAAATCAGAAACGCCAATAACTATCTTTGTGGCTATCGGCAAATCTTGCCCTGTCCCTCGTAAAACCGCAACCAGGTTCGGAATAACAAAAATCATAATGACTATAAAGATTAAAATGAAAATGACTAAAATAACCGCCGGATACATCATAGCTCCCATTATTTTAGACCTAATTTCATATTCACTTTCCAAATGGTCGGTAACTTTCTCGAGAATGGTCGGAAGATTTCCAGAAACTTCTCCGGACTTAATCATGTTAATATAAAATACGGAAAAAACATTCGGATACTGGCTTAAAGCTTTTGAAAGCCTAACACCGCCCCTTATATCTTTAGCAATCCTATATATCTTATTTTTAAAAGCGGCGTTCTTAGTCTGGTCTCCCAAAGCTTCAATAGCTTCTGCTGGAGGGACATTGGAATCTATCATTATAGCCAACTGCCTAGAAAACATGGCAACATCTTTCATTGAAATCCTCTCAAATACAAATATTTTCTTATTCATCACGGCACTGGTACTCTTTTCGTCAACTTCGTTCATCTCTAATGGAAAAAGATTGTTATTACTCAAAATCTCCAAAGCCGCATCTCTTGTCGTAGCTTCGATGACTCCGGATTGCTTATTCCCAGCCTTATCTTTTGCCTGATAAATATATTTCATTAAATTAATTTCCTTAATTCTCTTGGATTATTTGAAAACTTAACTGCATTTTCGATATTAACAACTCCCTTTCTTACTAAATCAGATAATGATCTGTTTAAAGAAACCATACCGGCCTCGGAAGATGTTTCAATAACGAGGGGTATTTCATAAATCTTGTTATCTCTGATTAGGCTTGCTATGGCCGGCGTATTGAACATTATTTCACAAGCCGGCACCATTCCCCCGTCAGTCGCCGGAATCAGCCTCTGAGAGATAATTCCAGCCAAAGAACTAGCCAATTGTGCTCTCACCTGCGATTGCTGGTCTCCACGAAAATTATCAACAATTCTATTAATAGTCTGTGCAGCAGAATTAGTATGTAAGGTCGCAAGAACTAAATGGCCTGTTTCAGCAGCGGTTATAGCTGTAGCCATTGTTTCAGGATCCCTCATTTCACCAACCATAATAACATCCGGGTCCTCTCTGAAGGTTGAAGTTAAGGCTTTTGAAAAAGATAATGTGTCCATGTGAAGCTCCCTTTGATTAATCATAGACTTATCATCTTTAAAAACATACTCAATCGGATCTTCAATAGTAATAATATGGCATGCTCTAGTATGGTTAATTTGATCAACCATTGCCGCTAGGGTGGTACTTTTACCATGGCTTGACGGTCCGGCTATTAAAACGAATCCTTGAGTATACTCACAAAACTGATGAAGTTTTGCAGGCAGGTTTAATTCTTCCAGAGACCTGATTCTCTCTGGAATTAACCTCAAAGCAACACTGACAGTTCCTGTTTGGTAAAAAATATTTACCCTAAATCTGGCCCTCCCTTCAAAGTTATAAGAAAAATCTATTTCCTTGTTTTTGACCAGCCTTTCTTTCTGTTCTTCGGTCATTAGTGCAAAGGCAACACCCTGCGCTTCTTCCGCGCAAAAAGGTTTCTCTTTAATAAGAAAAGAAAGTTTTCTGTTAATCCTCATTACCGGCGGACGACCTTCAGAAATATGAAGATCTGAAGCATTGTTTTTTATCGTCGCCTCTAAAAGCTGTTTAAGGTATAGTTGGTAGTTCATTTTAAATTTATTCAGTAATTCTAAAAACTTCTTCTGCAGAAATCATTCCTTGAATTGCTTTTATCACCGCATCCTGTCTCATCGTCACCATGCCTTGCCTCTTTGCCTCGGCTTCTATATTAGACTCGGTCGGATCTTCAATAATTATTTTCTCTAATCCCGGTGTCATTTTTAATATTTCGAAAACTCCAACCCTTCCCTTCTCTCCTTTCATATTACATTTAGAACACCCCTTCGGCTTATATACGTATATCTGATCCGGCATAGGAAAAGATTTCTTAACTTCTTCCGACAATCCGGACATTTCTTTAATCAATATCTTTTCTACTTCTTTATTTGGTCTCACTTTTTCTTTACAGTAAGGACAAAGACGATGAGCTAACCTTTGTCCGACAGCAATATTTAAGGTTGAAGGCAAAAGGAACGGTTTAATTTTCATATCTATCAACCTGGGCGCAGCTCCAATGGCGTTATTGGTGTGAAGAGTTGACAAAACAACGTGTCCAGTTAATGCAGCATGAGTAACCAAAGAAGCCGACTCTTCATCCCTGATTTCACCGACCATAATTATATCCGGGTCTTGCCTTACAACCGACCTTAACCCTTGCCCAAAATCATATCCAATTTCCGGTTTAACCTGCGACTGATTCACTCCTTTCACAAAATATTCAATCGGGTCTTCCAATGTAACAACATTAACATCCGGCTTATTTAATTCCTGAAGAATGGAATATAGGGTGGTTGTCTTACCAGAACCGGTAGGACCAGTCACTAAAATCAACCCGAAAGGCTTTACCACGGCTTCTTTCAGGGTTTTTAAGTTATAGCCGATCAATCCTATCTCTTCGTAATTCCTAAGGCCTTCGCTCGGGTCAAGAACCCTGATTACTACCTTTTCTCCCAGCTTGGTTGGAAAAGTGGAAACTCTAAAATCAACATCTTTATTATCTATCCTCGCTGAAAACCTACCGTCTTGAGGAATCCTGGTTTCATCAATCCTTAAATTGGAAATAATTTTAATTCTGGCCACGATAGAAGGATGGGTATGAATCGGTAAAAACAAAGAAGAATACAGATTACCATCCATTCTGAAACGAATTCTCAATTGAGCCTCTTCTGGTTCAATATGAATATCCGAAGCACCCCCGTCAACGGCGTGCCTCAAAATAACAGCCACCATTTTAATAATCGGAGCTTCCTCGGAAAGTTTTTCCGCCTTAGTCTTGCTGTCCAAATCAAATTCAATATTTTCCTCTCCTCCTAATTCAGTCTCAAGAGCGGTTAAGGCCTGTCCGACTTCTTCTCTAATATTTCTATATTGCTTTAAAAATAATTCAAAAGAAGCTTCGCTAATTAAATATGCCTTGTAGGTCGTTTTATTTTGTCTTGATAAAAAATTTAAAACCTCTTTGGCTTTAATGTCGTCTGGATTAACCATTCCGACCTCGAGAACATTCCCCTGCAAACTTAAAGGGATGATCTTATACACCCTTGCCGATTCCTCAGGAATTATTGACAAAACATTATTGGGAACTTCCAAAATTTCAGCATTTTCAAAAAAAGACATATTGAAAATTTCTGCCTTTATGCTGTTAAGCTGATTTTCTTTGATTATTTTTTTCCCTAACAAAAATTGCTCTTCAGTTCCCTTGAAGTTTTTGAATTCACCCGCCAAAGCATTACCCTGCTCCTCGGTTATTATTTTCTTTTCTATCAGTTTCTGTAAAAAAACCATGATTTAAAAATTAATTTAGAGGAGCGAAAGGATCTTCTCTCCCTTTAGGAATTTCACCAGTTGCTGGATCAAAAACAGACGAGTCGGGAATAAATTTCAAATTCTTAAATGGCTCTGAGATTAAAAATTCCACATCAACCTTTATCGGAGTTTTTTGTATTTGTTGATTCAAAATAACTTCTCCCCCGCCAATATTGCCTATATTAAGCTTGGTGAATCCAAAATATGCAAGAAAAACCAGTAAAGCAATCAAAACAAAAGGAGCCATTTTTTCGATAAAACTTTTTTCAATTCTAATTGTATTTTCTTCCATATTTTAGTATGAATAAGTATCGACTACTAAATTGAATAACGACGTATTCAACGATTTTTTACCCGAACTTTGATTAGACGAAGAAACTGAAATGCTCTTAACGGTAACTATCCTGGTTTGTGTTTCCAGGTCTGATAAAAATCTCTTAAAAGAATTATATGTTCCCATAACTGCGATGTTAAAGGACGTCTTATTAATCGGCCCTTGTAACTGATTCAAATAACCAGTGGCAGATTGTTGAGTATTTTCGTTTTGAGGCGATGGAACGCTTGCCTTCGTCTTTATATCGCTTTCTGTGCTTTTACTCTCAACTACGCTCTTTACTGGAGTAAAAGAAGAAGAGGTTATATTAGATAAATTCATTCCACTTGCAGTAACCAGATCGGAA
>JBBACM010000011.1:0-22360 GCA_041657045.1 Minisyncoccota bacterium | reverse complement strand
AAAGAATGGGTCCAACTCCGGTCGAACTATCTAAGGAAGTGTTTTTCGGACCGACATTATCGTAGCCAAGATTGTTTCCGAAATCGTTGACGTCGTTGATTTCCTGCCATCCCCAAGTTGTTAAGTTTGGATCCTGTGGCTGGGAGCCAACTCCCGACATTGTATAATCAACCCATTCATAGACATTGCCAGAGAGATGATTAATTGTTTTTCCATTGGATAGAGTCAGAGTAGCCAAGGCATTAGTTACTCCCGCCTCAGGATTAGCTCCGTTATAATCTCCGGCAGATGTATCTCCTACGTTCCCACGCTTCAAGACTCCGGAAGTATAGTTTGAAGAAACCGATTCAATGTCACGGGCCAAAGCCATCCATTCAGCGTTGTTAATTAAGTGATCTCCGATTGACTTACATTCAGCTATGGCTTGAGTTTGAGATATGTTAACCCAGGGAGTTCCGGTTGACCGGCTTTCAGGAACAAAAGCGGCACTATATGCTTGATTACCATTATTATCTCCTTGGATTTTAGCTTCCCATTGCATGACGCAGAAACCGAGGCCGGTATTAATCCAGCCGTTGGCTTCGTCACAAGTTTTGTCTTTAGATATTTGGACAGAGTCTGGAGAAAGAGAAATAGCTCCTCCTTTTTCTAGCTTGGTGTATAAATCAAAGGTTGTACCGTCTGATTTGTACATATAGCAATGTTCGCAATTGGAAGAGCTATAGCTCGGGTCTTGAGGTAGTTTGCCGAGGAAATCAGGAACAAGGGCTGAAGTTAAAGTAGTGCAACTCCCTGTTTTTCCTAAACAACACCAACTTGTTTCAACAGGATAGCCTTTGGAACCCATATTTGATTGAGACCAGATGGCTTTTCTTACTGTATCAATTTCATCTTTTCTTTTAGCGTCTCTAGCGTCTTGGGTTAAAGAACTCATTCCAACAATGATTAAAGCAGAAAGAATGCCGATAATTGCAACAACTACTAAAAGCTCAATCATGGTGAAGGCATTTTTTTGATTAGTTTTATTCATTAAATATATTTTAACGTTTATAGATAGAAAAGTAAAGAAATTAATACATCAACCCTTCACATGCTTTGAAATATTTAACAATAGGCCACAGGCAATCAATTCCATCATCAAATGGGAACCTCCATAGGATATAAACGGCAAAGGTATTCCTGTTAAAGGAAATAATCCCACCATTGCCCCGATATTCACCAAGGCTTGAACAACAAACCAAGAACCTATTCCTATCGCCATTAATCTCAAATATTCATCGTGCAATTTTTTTCCTACTGAGAAAGCGGAAAAGAAAAGGGCCAAAAACAAAGCTATCAAAACAGAACAGCCGATGAATCCTGTTTCTTCGGCAAAAATAGCGAAGATTGAATCGGAAATTGACTGCGGGACAAAACCGAACTTCTGGACACTTAATCCCAAGCCGGACCCGGACAACCCTCCTGAACCTACCGAAATCAAAGCTTGATTTATATGATATCCGGCCCCCAAAGTATCGGCTTCCGGATGTAAAAACGAAGTAACTCTTTGCAACCTATATGGCTCGGCTAATATCAATCCGATAAATCCGACGATGGCCGATAAACCTATTGCCAAAGTTTGTTTTAACGGAGTCTTGGAACAGAAGAACATGATCATCATAACTGAAAAGACAACAACTAATGTTCCCATGTCTTTCTGAAGAAACAGCGCCAAGCAAATTAGTCCTAGGACGATAAAAAACGCGGTGAATCTTTTCCTGACTTTTTCATTATTTAAAATTACAGCCAGATAAAGTATAGTTGAGAGCTTTAATATCTCCGAGGGCTGAATGCTAAAAAATCCCAAGTCAAGCCATCTTGTTGCACCCCATTCGGTTTTGCTTAAAAAAGGAATAAAAACCAAAAGCATTAAAGCATAGGAAAAAATAAAGATTAAAAAGCTCCACTTTTTCAAAGAATGCAAGGGTATTTTAAAAGCGACAAATCCCAAAACCAAACCCGGCAACAATCCCCATAATAATTGATGGAACAAATAATAATTAGGATTGTTAGTAAGTTTTAGAGAAATCGGAGTAGAAGAAGTGGCTAAAGCCAAAATTCCCATAATAACAAGTAGTACCATAATGACTAACAGTGCCACATTGTGAACTTTAAGCTTCATGCTTTGATATATTTTTTAAACAAATCACCTCTTTCCTTATAATCTTTAAATGTTCCGAAGCTCGGAGAGGCTGGAGAAAGCAAGCATATTTTTCCTTTTGAAGTCATTTGAAAACATTTCTTAACCGCTTCTTCCATGTTTTTAACAAAAACGTGCCTCATTTTTGTCTTTGTTGTTTTTAGTATCTTCTCCCCTGAAGGATTAAATAGAATTAAATTCTTAACATTACTTTTAGTTAATTTTTTCCCTAATTTTTCATATTTTATTCCCCGGTCATATCCTCCCAATATTATTGTTTCGACATCAATACCCAAAGAATCAAGGGCGAAGATGGTCGCTTCTGGAATTGTTGCGATAGAATCATCATAGAATCTTATACCTCTGTATTCTCCAACAAATTCTAATCTATGTTCAGGCCTCTTAAAATTTTTCAAAGCCTTGATTATTTTATCTTCTTTAATATTTAATATCTTAAATACGTTTAAAGCAGCGATAAGATTATCGATATGAGTAATTTCCAGCAACTCCTGGTTTTCTTTTAAAAACTTAGAAAAATCAAAAGAATTAATTTCTACTTTTTTTGATTTTGCTTTTTTAGCCAAAACAGCTATTTCTTTAATCTTTGAATTAAAAATAAAATAATCATTTTTTTTCTGATATTTAACGATGTTGCTTTTAGCTAAGAAATACTCTTTTAAATTTTTATAATAATCCAAATGTTCAGGATAGATATTTAAAAACACGGCAATGTGCGGACTTATTTCAAGGTTTTGTAATTGATGAGAAGATAATTCATATACAAATTTATCTTCTTTTTTAGCTTTCAATAGAAAGGACAAAGAAGGAGTTTCAATGTTTCCGACTAAATAAGTCTTAAGTCCGGCTTCTTTTAAAACCGAATAAATCAAGGAAGAAGTGGTGCTTTTACCTTTGGTTCCCGTAATTCCAATTATCGTTCCCGGGCAATTGTCAAAAAACAATTCAGTTTGTCCGGTAACTTTAGTTTTTTTATTGAGATATTTCTTAATGCTGGATAAAGAAATGCCCGGCGATTTTAAAATAATATCAAAACTTTTGATATTTTTTAAATAATCATCGCCTAAGAAAAATTCAACATTTTTGTCTTTTAATAATTTTTTTGTTTTTAGGTCTAATTCCTCAAACTTTTTCTTATCAGCAACAAATAATTTCTTTTTAGGAAACTTTTTTCTTAAAAAAACAAAAGAATCGGCACCTTCTCTGCCTATTCCCAAAATCAAAACTTTCTTTTTTAATAAAGACTGTATTTTCATTAGGTATAATTTAACATATTTAAGGAACAAAAAAAAGACCTTGTTTCTTATCGACCGGACATTGTGATTATCTTCTTGATCTGCTCAAGGCACGAGGGATAATCAAACATTCTGTGTCCGCAATCGAAATAAGAATCTCGGTCTGTTAATACTGGGCATGCCGACTCTGGCGACACCTTCTCGTCTTGATCGGCAACGAGATACCAGTAGTCTCTATTACTCGGAAGACCCATCTCTTTCAAGAATTCGCTCCCGGGCAACATCTCCCTGATACAAGGCACTAGGAATAAGAAGGCGTATTTCCACCGGCAACCTAGATTAGGCCCGCCGACGAGAATAACTGTCGGATTGTTTCCGATTCCCATCTTTTCCAAAACATACCTTAATACCAGCACTCCCATACTATACGCGATAATGACATCGTTATCGTTCAGCTTTGCAATTTTGGAGTAAGCCTGTTCAGCAAACTCCTCAATCGACTTGGCGTGAATCAATCTGGGAATAATTCCCTTGTAAGGCATATGCTCAATCGGGATAATTTCCAAACCCATTTCACCAAGCATCTTAAAGAGACTACCGGCTACGTTTTCAATGCTCCTCCCGGAAAACCCTTCAAGAACAACGACCTTTCTTTTTCCTCCCGGGTTGTTCTTTTCCGGATTCCTTTTCTTGGACCGAATGCGATCAATAGATCGCGAGCGGCCATGAGCCTGGAGGATAATCGCTATCAACAATACACTGGCCATAATCAATAAGATTACAGCGGTTATATTCCAGCCATTTGATATCAAGGTAAAACCTCATTGTAAATGAATACAAAGATTATAAAATAGATTTATAAATATGTCAAATGCTAATCTTTAAAGTATTTGGGAATGAAATTCTTCTTGTTCCAGTGGTCCATTACTTCGACAACCATCCTTTCCCAATTTTTGTGCTTCGGTAAAATATTCTTTTCAAAATATTTAAGGAGATAAGACAACTCTCCAGTATTTTTATAAGATAAATACAAAGCAACCAAGGCTTCTTTTCTCGTTCCCACGCATTCAAACGGCTTAACTTCCCTTTCGCCTATCAACTCTTTCAATGTTTCTAATAACTCTTTCTTTTCAAACAAATCTTCCTTAAAAATAGAAAGCAATTCTTCTTTTGGGATAAAAGGATAGAGAGCCATATAAACAAACAAGCATTTAGAACAAGCTCCGCACCACTTTCCTGTTTTCTTTTTTGTCCCCGAAGTAGTTTTTTGCGATTCGTTGCAACTTAAAAATATCGGAAAGTAATTCTTCATATATGAGAACACTTTGGCAATCTGTACTTCGTACATTAATCTCAAAATGCTGAAATATTCCAAACCACCAGCTAAATAATTAGAACAATAGTTCCTAAACTTTTTCTCAAAATCATATGTCTTCGAATACTGGTGATTTATCTCTCGCCCCAGCCATTTAACATTTCCCTCATTAGAACTGTCTTCATTACTAAAAACAATAAATTTCTTATTAAACAAAACCGAAACCAAAACAGTTAAAAAAGAAAGGTAAGCGACAAAAGGAGTGTGCCCGTTCAAATAGCCCTTTTTATTTAACAATAATAATTTCTTTTCAATATCTCTCTCGACTACAATCATATTTTTGTATCCCGAAACCTTAAACATTTCTTTAATATTTGAAATAGGATTTAAAGCAAAACAATCAATATCTTTTTTAAAGTTCTTTAATAATTCTAAGGTAACGGCAGAATCCTTTCCTCCTCCGATTGGAATTAAAATTCCCTTCCCGGAAACTTTTCCTTTTTTTAATTTTTCTTTTCCCAAAGAAATGATTTCTATAAAATCAGGGGAAGTGAAATCAATCTTGTTTTCATAAAAATACTGGCCCATTCCTTTCAAAAGGATATCTTTCCACCAGTTAATCTGCTTTCTATCCAAAAAGCCTGCTTTAACAATTATCTTTTTTGAACAAACCGCTTTCCAGTAAGAAAACATTTCAATCATTCCCAAATTAAAAACCAGATTATTCAAAACAGCCTTATCAATCTTCTTAAGCGAAACATTTTTGATTACAATTAAAGGATTGAATTTAATTTCTTCCGCTCTAAAACAAAAAGAAATATGAAGGTCTTTCTCCTTCAGTTTCCATGAATAGCTTTCGTAAATAAATTCCGGATATTTTTTTCTTAATTCTTTGAATGTCATTTAAGTAATTGAATTGAAACTCCTAAAACAGCCAAGACGATGCTGATAATCCAAAAACGCATTGTAATTTGGTAGGGCTTCCATCCGATTGCTTCCAAGTGATGATGGATGGGGGTTGAAAGCCATATCTTTTTCCCTCTGAATTTCTTAGAAAGCAATTGGATTATTACCGAACCGGTTTCAATAACCAATACTCCTCCGATGATAGGCAGGACTGCAACCGAATCGGTTAAAAATGCGATTGCCGTCATAGTCATGGCTAATCCCAGTATTCCTGTCTCGCCCATATAGAATTTAGCGGGAGGGATATTAAACCAGAGGAAGCTAAACAGGGTCCCGAAGATTACCATGCAAAAAGCAGCTAAATCAATCATCCCCTGCGAGAATGCAATAATAGCGAAAGCCCCAAAAATGGCGCTGTAAACGCCTCCGGCCAAGCCATCCAGCCCATCTACCACCCCTGAAGCCCAAGAGGCCAAACTGACGATAATATACAAGAGAATAAAGCCCAACCCTATATGCCAATCAAATCCATGCGGAAAATTCAAAAGTAAAGGAATATGTATCGAATCCCAGCCTAATTTGTAATACATCCAAGCCCCTCCGATTAGACCGATTGTAAAAACAAGAAACAATCTTGTTTTAAACTTCAAGCCCCCTCCGATGTATTTTCCTCTTCCGTAAACAACCGAAATATCATCAATCAATCCGATTAAAGAAGCTGTAATTAAAGCGAATAGAGGAATCCATGTTTCTTCACGGGATAAAAAGTTAAGCTTTTGCACCCACCAAATATCAATAAATCTTCCGGCCAAGAAAACAATTGCCAATAAGATAAGAACTGAAGACCAGATAATTATTCCTCCTCCTCGAGGAGTACTGACTTCTTTTTCTTTGTGAAAAGACAAAAATACCGAAGCATCTTTGCCGTCAATCGTCTTTTCCCTCGGCTTCTTTTTCCAAAACTCTATCTTGTATAAAAATTTAATCAAAAAATCAGCCACAATGATGGAAATTAAATAAGAAAGAAAGGCCAGAGACATTATTTTAATAGCATTGAAAGTGAATAAAGACATATTTACCAAATAAATGATTCGGAGAGCCAAGCTTCAAGTTTGCGAGCTTCTTTAAACCTGTCACCGGCACCGGTAATGATATTCACAATATATCCGTTTCCGTCACTCGAATAACTCTTTAATATGAGTATAATACACCCATTCGCCTCTTTTGTATATCCAGTTTTCCCCCACAAATACGCCGAACTCTCTTTTAAAAGAACATTTGTATTCTTTAAATTATGGATAACGCCATTTGAACTTTTAATCTGTTTCTCAGAAAGAGAAAGAATCTGCGGAATCAAAGGTTGATTCTTTAAGATATAGACTACCAGCTTTTCTAAATCAGAAACGGTTGAAATGTTTGTTTCCTTGAGTTCTTTTTCCGAGGCATCGGTAAAGATATCAAGGCCTGTCGGATTTACAAATCTCGTATTTTTCATTCCAAGCTCTTCCGCCTTTTTATTCATTTTAAAAATAAAGTTAGCCCTGCCCATTTTTTCAGCCAAAGCTTCTGCTCCATCATTGCTTGATTCTATTAAAGTAACGTAAAGTAAATCTTTAATCGAAATAACTTCTTTTTCTTTTAACCCTCCTGCTGTACTAAAAGTAGAAACAGCAAAAGGACTAATTTTAACCTCATCGTCAAGCTTGTAATTTTCTAAAGAAACAATTGCCGTCATTAATTTGCTTAAAGACGCTATGGGTACAACTTCGCTAATTCTCTTTTCCGACAAAATAATCTCTTTGTTTTTTTCGATATCTACAAAAACCGAAAAGAAATTATCAGAGTTAAGATACAGGTCGTTAATTTTTTCTTTACTTAAAGGTCTCAATAAGTCCACCTCCGAACCTTTCATGAAAGAAAAAGTATTGTTTGCAAAAATACTGGGAGAATAAAAATTAATTAAAAAGCAAATCAAAAAAAACAAAAACAGTATTAGCGTAAAGAAAATATTCTCTCTTTTCATTTTTTTAGGGAATTAACCTCTTAACGTCTCTCGGGAATAAAATAGCTTCCTTTATGCTTTCCAATCCAAGCATTTGTTTTATTATCCTCTCCGAGCCCATTCCCCAGCCTCCGTGCGGAGGTATAGCAAATTTAAAAACATTCAGATAGAACTCCATTCCCTCCGGTTTAATCTTTTTCTTCTTCATATTTTTAATCAGTTCTTCGTATTTGTGTATTCTCTGCCCTCCTGTTGCTATTTCTAGCCCCTTATACAATAAATCAAACCCGCAAGTCTCTTTCTCGTCTTCAGGACTGGGCATAGTATAAAAAGGCCTGTCCGAATAAGGATAGTGGGTTATGAAAATAAAGTCAGAGTTGAACTTTTCTTTAGCGTATTGTCCGGCCAATTCTTCCCCTTTAGGGTCGATATCCGTTCCTTCGGAAATATCATGTCCATATTTTTCCTTAATTATTTTCTTTATTTCCGATAATTTAATAATAGGAATTTCTTCGGGAACTTCTAATCCTTTAATACCGTATAAATCAAGACAATCTTTTCCTTCTTTTTCAATCATTGAAAACATTTTCTTTAAAATAATATTCAATGTTTTTGTAATATCATAAAAATCCTTGATAAATCCCATCTCTGCATCAAGGCCGACATACTCGTTAACATGCCTGGTTGTAAAGTGTGGTTCCGCTCTGAAAACCGAGCCGATTTCAAAAACTCTCTCAAAAACCCCGACCATTATCTGTTTATAAAATTGGGGACTCTGAGCCAGAGTCGCTTCTTTTTCAAAATATTTAACTTTGAAAAAGTTAGCTCCTCCCTCGGTAGCTGCTCCCAAAAGCTTGGGTGTCTTTATCTCTGTAAAATCATATTCTCTCATTACGATTTCATAGCTCTTTAAAAGCAAGTCGTATAAACGGAAAATGGCCTGGACTCTCGGGTGCCTTAAAGAAAGAGGGCGGTAATCCAATAATGTAACCAGATTTAAATTTAAATCATCTTTAGCCAAATCAAAAGGCAAATCTTCAATAGTATTTGAAACAACTTCTAATTTCTCGCTTTTTAATTCAAACCCTCCCTTAGCTCTTTCATCTTTCTTAACAAGCCCCTCTATCACTACTGCGTCTCCGGTCTTAACTTCAACATCCTTATCTGCCACGACTTGAATTGTTCCGGTATAGTCCTGAACAACTAAAAAGACGATATTGCCGAGATTTCTAATATTAAAAACCCTGCCTTTTATTAAGGCGCTCTTTCCTTCGTATTTTGATATCTGACTTATTAAAGCTCTTTCCATATATTACTTTAATTTAGCTTCCAATTCTTTTATTTTTTCCTTTAATTCAACCATTTTGTTTTCCCTGTCGACGAAAACACTACTAAACTGTTCTAACTCTTTCACTTTATCTTCGAGCTCGGCCGTTTTCTTTTTTATTTCTTTTGTTCTTTCGTTTACTAGTTTTTCCAAACTTTCATTCATTCCTTGCAAGGCCCTTGTCCTTTCTCTAACTTTAATTTCCAGAGCTACATTTGTTTCTTCTAAAGAATTCTTTACCTCCTTCAATTCAAAGTTTTTTATTTCACACTTGTTATCTCCCTCCTTCACCTTCTCTTCTAAAAGCACCTTTTCTTCATTCAATCGATGAGTATATCTAAGGGCTACAAAGTAGAGGCCGCAGATTAGAATAAAGATAACAGATTTTTCGATTAAAGTCACTTGCAATTCGGGAAAAATCAAAAAAGTAGACAGCAGTATCATTAGTATTCCGGCTAAAACATCGGTCGTAATTATTGAAGCAAGTGAATTCTTTTCAATCAATACGTAGGCCATTATAAAAACGTAAATGGGAATGGTTAAATAAAACAAGGGATAAATATTAATTCCATAAATAGGAAGAAAATCAATGAAAATAAGCCCGAAAATAGAAATTCCTAAAAGAAGATAAAGAACGGTGTCCCTCCTCAAATCTTTATTCGTACGATTATGCCACGCCCTGAATAAATTACACAAAGACATTATAAGTAAAAACAAAACAAAAAATAAAAACAAATAGTGAATAATCGAAATATCTCCCCAGTCTCCCCACTTATAAAAGAAAACTCCGTTAATAACCGTTTCAACATTAATTGCAAAAACAAAATAGAAAGAAATGAGATAGAATGCGAAAAGATATAACTTTTGATTTTTTATCTTGCAGAATTCAATTGTTATATGATAGAGAAAGACCGGAATTAAGAATATAGCTAAAGCGAAAAGCTTACTCATCGGAATACTCGAGTTTATTTTCCCGAAAGCATAACCTTTCCAAACGATAAAAGCTCCCCAAGCCCAAAGAAATTGAGCAGAGCTGAAAAGAAAGAACAAAAAATTTCCCCTGGTTTTTCTTCTTAAAAAAATACAGGCTCCCACAATTAATATGAAAATACTGCTGGGAATTATTAAATATATTGAAAGAGGAGTTTCTACCATTATTTTGCTAATTCTTTTATTTTTTCCACAACTTCTTTTGGATCGTGATTGGATTTAATGAGATAATCCTTAGCGCCCAGCTCAAAGCAGGTATTCCTTGTTTCGCTGTCATCGAAATTAGATAAGACCAAAACCGGTATTTTTGCCAAAGATTCTATATTCTTAGTTTTTATTAAATAATTAACTCCGCCTTCTCCGGGCAATAACATATCCAAAACTACCAAATTCGGCTTTTTTTTCTTTGCCAATTCTATCGCCTCGTCAACCGTTATTGCGCTTATAACCTCAAATCCTTCCTTATTAAGCTTGAACTTGTACATTTCTGACAATATCTTTTCGTCTTCGACAACAAGGATTGTTTTCATGTTTTTTTTAATTATAGTATATATACGATATAAAGTAAATTATGTTTCTTTGGTTTCGGGCAACAAGCTGAACTCTTGCTTTTTGATAATCATAGTCTTAATTGGAATAATTATTTCAAAAGTACTACCCTTATCCTTTCCCTTTGAGACAACACTAATTTTGCCGTTATGCATTTCTATAAAACTCTTTGCAACATATAGACCTAAACCAGTTCCTTGAGTATATAATTCAACTCCTCTCTTGCCCCTAGCAAAGCTCTGGAATATTTTTCCCAAATCTTCTTCGTCTATTCCGATGCCAGTATCTTTTATTGAAATTTTAACAAATTCTCCAGACAGACAAACATTGACCGTTACTCCCCCTTTTGGAGTATATAATAATGCATTATTGATAATATTAGTAACTGCCTGCTTTATTTTTTCTGGGTCTCCCTTAATTGTGATTGGTTTTTTTGGTTCAATATATTTCAAATACAATCCTTTTTCTTTTGCAGATAATTCTACATCGTTAATACATTCATGAACCAGGCTGGCGATTAAGACATCCTGTATATTTAATTCGATCCTTCCTTTTTCTAGCCTGGTCACACTTAATAAGCCATTGACCATTTTAATCATGCTAACGCTTGAGTCATGAATATAATTTATAGGCGTTACCATGTCCTTCGGTAATATGCCATAATCTCCATCCTTCAACATTCCTGCATAACCTCTGATTGCTGCCAAAGGAGTTCTTAGTTGATGTGAAACAATAGAAATAAATTCTGTTTTTAATTTGCTAATTCTTTCCGCCTCTTCCCTATCTGCAATTTCTTTATGAATAGTTTTAATAAAAAGGTAGCTAAATATTAAGAAAAATAATAGGATGATAGCTATTGCAAGTCTTAATGTGTTTGTTGGCATAAGAAATAGTAAAGTCGCTAAGGCTATGCTCATTGTTATCGTCAATATTTCAACTAAAATTATTTTCATTTCAAATAAATGATATTTAAGTGTGGCTAGGCCAAGTATAATAATATAAAAAATAATCAATAATTGACCAATTGGTGGAAAAAATCCTATGCCGAACATTAAAGGAAAATTCGTTGCGCCACCACCGAATCCAAAAAGTGATCCTAAAATAACGTAGTTAATTTGATGCATTTTCTCTCCCTTTGCTATTTTTTTTGCTTTGATAAGTTGATATAAACCGTAAAAAATTAGACCAAAATATCCAAAAACTAAGAAAAATATATAAGCAATTCCTGCCTGTGGCCAATATGGAAAGGACGACACTTCTGCCACTGACTTAATGTAGAGTGGCGAAAAGCTAAAAAGAGAAAAAAGAAAAGTTATTGTATAACCAAATACTAAAACTTTTTTCTTCTCTTTTATTGTGTTTAAAATACTTAACACCCAATGAAGATAAAAAATTGGAATAAATGTAGCTCCCAAATTAAGCATTCTCGACCAAAAAAGAGCCTCTGGAGCATTTGCCATTAAAAGCCACTCACAATAAGAGAAGCTCCAGACGGCAACGCTTATGCTCATTAATAAAAAAGTTATATTCGTTATATTTTTCCAGTTTTTCGAAAAAATAAAATATCCAAAAATAATCGCGACAATGCCATTAATAAAACTGAATATAATATAAATATTCATAGGAATTAAAAGCGTTTAAAAAGTGTATTGTTTTTTGTACCTATACTCATACAATGAAATCCATAATCATCTGTGAAGCTTTTTTGCCACCTAAGTCCAGCTTTTTCAAAAATACTTTTAAGTATTGCTTCTTCCTTAAAAATTAAATCCCAACCCCCTACTTTGCTCATGACGAAATAAGTAAAAGGATCTTCTTCCAACATTTTAGGCGCCGCATTACTTATTATAATAGAACCATTCTTTTCTATCAGTGGTTTTATTTTTTTTAAAAGCAAAATACAGGTTTCAACTGGCAAAGAGCAAAGAACTCCAATCAAAAGAATAATATCAAATTTTTCCTTTGGCTTATATCTCGTAAAGCTAGCTTCTAAAAACTCTATCTTACTAGCAACCCCTCCCATTTCGGCCATTCTTTTTCCTCTTTTAATCGAATTTTTATCTTTATCTACGCTAATAGCTCTAACATTATCATTATTACGATAATATTTAGAAAAAACATCTATGACATCTCTGCTTGGTCCCCCTCCTAAATTACCTATTAAAACCTTTCCGTTCTTCAAGTGTTCTTCAATAAGTGAATGAAGATTTTCTTCAACACGGATAAGTCTTGAATGAATCGCCTTTCCCCCTTTTGATGCAAAAAAATATTTATCAATAGGAGAAGATGCTTTGGGGTCATACAAAAATTCTGTAACAACCGATGTGGCGGGATTAGCAAGCGTAGCTGCACTAAAAACACTGTTGTTTATAAAATAATCAAGAACATCTTCTTCTTCTGTCTCAGAGAGAGGTACTTGCAAATACTTACTAATAACAAGGTCCTTGATTCTTTCGTTGTCACTTTCAATAGATTTCAACAACTCTAAAACGCACGAATCAAAGTTAAACTTTTTTACGAACTCTTCAACGGATTGTTGTTTCTGATTATTATTCATTTTCTTGTAAAATAAAACCCCAAAAAGGGGCATGAGTAATTTATTCTCTTGTCTTTAAAAGCGCATCCCAAGTTATCCAAATTATTTCCATGGTTATCATTATACCTAAATTTAATTTATTTTCAAGAAGTGGGAGCTATTTTGATAGAAACAGGAGAGATGGTGATTTTTTCAATGCAATGGGTCTGCCAATAAACAGACTCGCAAAAGAATTAAAAAGTTTTGGAATAAAAATTTTATAAAAAATCCCCCGCAAATGGCTATTATATCTTCCTTATCATGACTTAATTCCTCCTAAAAAGACTTTTTATGCTCCATTGCAACAACGACCTCAAATCCTAATTTTTTATAAAACTTAACCTTATCTTTATCGGTAAATAAGGCTATTGAGCAGTATTTCTTACCTTTTGTTTGCTCGACTAATTTATTTACAATCATCTTTCCTATCCCTTCGTTCTGGTAATTCTTGTGAACCACAATATCGTAGAACATGCACATAGTTCCGTCTTCCACCAATCTACCCATTCCTATTAATCTACTACCATCCCAAACGGTATAAACAAAAGATGATTTTGATAAAATTTCTTTCCACTTTTTCACACTCCTGGGCTGCCACTTTATAGACTTTCGCAAAAGTCTAATTTGATTAATATCTATTTTTTTACTGATTGAATCTTTGTATTCCATATTAAAAGGTTAATCTATGTATTTAACCATCATTACATAATCGTCATACTTTTCGTAATGTTTTACTCCACCCTTAATTGTTCCTACTTTTTTGAAACCCATTTTCTTATATAAGCTTAGGGCTATTTTATTTTTAGCAAAAACATATAAAATGACTATCTTTAATTTGAATTTTTTAATTCCTATTTCCATTACTCTTTTAAATAGCTTTTCTCCCAACCCTAATCCTCTACCTTCTTTCTTAAGAGAAATTCCTATTTCTCCAATATGGCTTTTTATATTTTCATGTTTAGTTATTCTTGCATTTCCCATCACTTCTCCATTAATAATTAAAAACAAATGTATAGATTCTTTATCTTTTATTATTCCCTTTAAATATTTTCTTTCTTGCTCAAGAGTTATTTTCTTTTGTATAGTTATCATTGCCCTTTCTTCAACTAATGAATTTATCATCTCAAGCAAAGAATCAACATCAGATATTTTGGGTGACCTTATAACTATCTTTTGATTTATCTTTTTCATATTTTAATTCTTCAAGAACAAAATCCACTTAAACCTTTTAAATCCTGGCTCAAATTGTAAATATTGCCAGCCCCCATAAAGATAACAACCTCTCCCCCGTTTAATTCCTTAAATAAGTCTTCTTTTAAAACATATGTAGCATTACCAATAGCTTCGGATAGCTTCTTTGAACTAACCCTCTCTTTTGCTTCTTCTGATTCCCTTCCGGCAACATCATAAATATCTATCAAGAATAACTTGTCAATTAATTTCTTTTCCATAACCTCCTTGAATGTTTTGACAAAATCATCAAAGAGCAGATAGGTCCTC
Organism: Minisyncoccota bacterium; assembly: GCA_041657045.1. Lineage (GTDB taxonomy): Bacteria > Patescibacteriota > Minisyncoccia > Minisyncoccales > Minisyncoccaceae > UBA2211. The sequence continues at coordinate 7,764 of JBBACM010000011.1, read as the reverse complement.
TGGTATTGATGAGGTTGAAATACGCAGAATATCTTTTTGTCTGTATATTTCTCCCTTGCTCCTTTTAAAGTCGCCAGTATTTCAGTCGGATGATGGGCATAGTCATCAATTAGAATAAAGTCGGGTAATTGGGTTACCTCAAACCTTCTCCACGAACCAGCGTACTGAGAAAGGGCTTTAAGCGCAACGTCGTCTTTAATCTTCAAAACTCTAGCTACCTTCAGAGCTGCCAAAGCGTCTAAAATATTATGCTCTCCGGGAATCTTTATTATTTCTTTCAACTTTTCAACTTCTTTTTTGTCTTCTAAAGAATAATTAATTGTTTTCTTGTCCGTGTCAATCAGTGTTTCTTTAGTTTTAATCAAAATACCGTCTTTTTTTAAATGCGAAACAAATTCATTAAAAGCTTTTTTAATGTTTTCTATGTTAACATAATAATCTAAGTGGTCTTCTTCAATGTTTGTTACCACGATTATCTTCGGCCAGTATTGTAAAAAGGACTCTTCGTGTTCGCAAGCCTCAATTACCAAATATTCAGACCTTCCCATCCTAAAATTGGAATTGTTGAATTCCTTAAGCTTTGTCCCGACTATTACTGTAGGGTCTAATCCTGCTTCAACTAAAACCAAAGAAATCATAGCCGTGGTTGTGCTCTTTCCGTGCGTTCCTGAAACAGCTATCGTTATATATTCCTTTGTCAATTCTCCTAAGGCCCGCGGATAGCTTAAAATCTTAATTCCCTTCATCTCGGCTTCAATTAGCTCCGGATTGTTTTCCTTTACCGCCGGGCTGTGGACAACTAAATCATAGTCCTTTATATTCTCCGCTGAATTCGGGCCGATAAAAATAACGGCCCCTTTCTTTTTAAGATCTTCTGTAGTTTCTGACGATGCAATGTCTGAACCGGAAACCTCGTTTCCTTTTCCCAAATAGTATTGTGCTAAAGCGGAAACTCCTATTCCCCCGATACCAATAAAGTGTATTTTCATATTATTTTAATGGAATTGATTTTAATACCGCGTACTGATTTCCCGGTTTGTTCGGGTCACTTTCCATTATTTCCACCGAACCAACATTGAAAGAAAAAGAAATATCTTTAAAAACATCCGGCCTTTCTTCAGGCTCTATCTTATTAAACTTCCACTGGACTATTCTTCCTAAAGTAATATGCGGAGTAAAACTATTGTCAGGCTGTCTCACATTCAATAATTCTTTTTCTAATTCAGACTGTAATTTTCCTAATTCAGGAGAATTTTCTCCGCTCACCCAAACCATTTTTGGAGATTTTTCTTTGGGGCCGTAAGAAATGTTTTTTAAATCAATTTTAAAGCTATCGTGTTTTTTAACAATATTTTCTACTGTTTCAAAAACTGAAACCAGCTGTTCCAATTCCACATAGCCGATAAAAAAAAGCGTAATATGTAAATTATGCTTCTTTGTCCATTTTACTGGACAGAAATCGTTAAAATGCAGAAAAGAATCAGAAATCTCTTCCTGGCACAAAACCAGTTTATTTTTGATGCTTTCCGGCAAGCTAATGCTGACAAATATTCTCTTATTCATGCTTCCAGAATAGCAAATTATGCAATTTGGGGCAATATATATGGATTAGGACACCCGATGGTGTCCATAAAATTTAACCGGGTATCAAGATCTGGAAAGGTCAATATGGCCCTGGATCCTTGATCGGTTTCTACGAATGAAATTCTTACCCCTTGTTTTCTGAGTTGTTTTCTCGTTGGGTCGGGCAAAAGTCGGTACACATGGGCTGGGCGTTTAACTATCAGGCTTTTCTCAACCGCTTCTTTATTGAACTTGCTTTCAATGGGTTCCTTTGTGTTTATAAGGCTATGATAAGCCTCGATGTTTGGACAAGTCACTTTTATGTCGAATTTCCTTCTGTCAACATTTTTCTTGCCCCCGACTGCGTCGAGAAGTTCGAGATTGCTCACAAACAATTCATTGAAGAGTCTACTAGAATAGTAGACAACAGCAAAACAACTTTCTTTTTTGTCACTCATTCAATCACCGGTAAGTTGTAGAAATAATTTGTAAATTTGCAGATTTGTATAAAAATATATTAGCTCTATTTTTTCTCTTTGTCAAAATACAATCCTTGTGTATAATAAAAATATGAAAATAGACTTACACTGCCATACTAAATATTCCTACGACGCTTCTTCAAGCATTGAAAGCATAATTAGCCAAGCAAAGAAGATGGGGTTGGACGGAATAGCCATAACCGACCACGAAAATACCGATTGCTGGCAAGAAGCTCTTGAAGCTGGGAAAAAACATAACTTTCTTATTATCCTCGGAGAAGAAATGAAAACAACCAAGGGGGATGTTTTGGGTTTGTTTTTGAAACAAAGGATAGATGGATATAAAAAAGACCCGAAGTGGGTTATGGAACAAATTAAAAAACAAAACGGCTTAGTTATTGTTCCTCATCCTTTCCACGGAAGCGAAGGATTCAAGGACGATATAACAAAATACCTTGATTTGATCGATGGAATAGAAGTTTTCAATGGAAGAAAGCCCGGAATAAGTCCTGACGACAAAGCAATGAAATTCGCAAAGGAACATAATCTTGGAATGACGGCGGGAAGCGATTCTCATTACTATAAAGCAATCGGCTACACATATGCAGAGTTCGAAGGAAATACAGAAGAAGAATTAAAACAAGCGATATTAAACAAACAAATAAAAATTAAAGGGAAAAAATCCCCTTTGATATATATTGTCACACCATTTTTAGCCAAAATAGGAATATTAAAAAATTAATACTTTAGGCCAATTTTAAAAAACGGAAAATTCTATCTTTAAATATCATTGCTATCGCTGCGAGTAAAGCTAATGCAAAACATATAATAAAAGGAGAAGTGGCGCCACTAAAATCAATTAATAATCCTGCGATTATCGGCCCTATTACTCTTGCTAAGTACTGAAAGATATCATTTATAGACATTCCGGTTGCTCTTAATTCTTCTGCGATATTTGAAGAAATAAAAGCTCTTGTAACATTTAGTCCGCCAGCTCTTCCAACTGTAAATAATCCGAACATTATTATTAATAATATTATATTTTTATTAATAATAAAAAATATTGAAGACGCGGCGACTAAAGAACAAGTTATTATCAATGAATTTTTGTGTCCCATCCTATCCATAACCCTTCCCAGTCCCAATAATCCAAATACGCTGACCAAAGAACCAAAACCAATAACAGCTCCCACTCTCGCAATATCAAAATTAACAGATGTTAAATACAGTGGAACGGCTAGGGCGATAACTGATTCAAAGAATCCTGTTAGGAAGCCGCCGACAATTAAATATAATAAAAAGTTCCATTTATCAGATCCTAACTCTCTTAAAAGATTTTTAAAATCAGGACGCTTTTCATCCTTCTTCTGAATAGCACTTTCATTCTTTAAAAAGTAGGATAGAAAAAATCCAATAATTCCAAGTATGGCCCAAGTATAAAAAGCCATTCGCATTCCCCCGTTTTTAAAAGCTAATGCCCCTCCCACTATCGGTCCTATAAAAGCACCTATTTGATAAAAGCTTTCCAATTTAAATAAGGCTTTTGTTTTTTCTTTATTTAGAATAGTTACAATACTATTAATGGAGGAATAATAAAAATTACCGAGTAGCCCTATAACAAAATACATTATTGTAAAAAATAAAAGAGAATCGGATATAGTAAACATTAGTGCTATTATCGGTAAAATGAAAAAAACATAAAATAATGTTTTGCCTTTGCCTAAATTATCAGAAATCCAGCCACACGGTACAGCTAAGAATTTAGAAGTAGCGTAAAGAGAGTATATAATACTTATTTGAGATGCGCTCGCAACTCCAGCAAAAAAAGAAGGAAAAACCTTCGATATAATATTGAAGCCGGTTGACCATAGCCCTTGCAATAAATACGGAATTTCTTTGTATAATTTCATTTTCTAAATAATAACATTATCTTATTTATTTTTCAATTTAGGTATGTGCATGTAAGCTTTTGCATAAGACGAACCTCTCCTCGGCAATCTAAATAAAAAGAGCGAGAAACTTTGTTTTCTCGCTGTTGTTTTTTTCAAAATCCTTCAATCACTCTCGTTGGATTTATAATACAGGCCCCAAAGAGAAGATTGTAATCCTCTCCCTAACTTACTACCTCTTTCCGCGGGGTCATCTCTGCATTGACGATTCCCGAGAAAACAATATCTCCATAGAAACCCTCTTGACTGTAAGAAGTCGCTATTTTCATTTGATTTAAGAAAGCATCGACTTTAGAGTTATTGTCCATACATACGATTGGCGTGTTGCGACTCGATTTGAAGCCAAGGATGATTTCTGTGCCCCGGCAACCCAAAGTAATAATTCCCACACCCTTCAATCCGACATATTTTTTAATCTGTCTTTGCTCGTGAGCACCAAAAACTATCACCTTTTTTTGATTTACTTCCGCCATCCTCTTGATGGCTTGAATTCTCCACTCAAGGCCTTGATTTTTCTGGTGACGAACGACTATAATGGTTGAGACTTCAGCTCGCGAAACGAGTTCTTTATAGAGCTCTTCGCCAATCTTATTCTCATCCATTCCAGCATACCCGCAGATATTAGGTACTTGCGAAAGGAATTCTTCATCAGGAGCAACATTAATGCTGTAGATATTAATCCCTTCGCATGACTGAAGCAGGGTTATCATTTTCTTTTTGAGGTTCGGATCAGTGATGCTGAAAGGAATCACTAGATTTCGTTCATATCCCGAAGGACAGACAAGAAGCTCTTTGATTGCTTCTTCAATGATTTTCAGATACTCCTTTTCGTCGTGGTAGTGTATTCGTGGAGACATTACCTTAATTTTTAGGTGATGCTTTCGGGCGTTCTCGACAAGTTCTTTTATTGTCCTCGTCCAGAACTCAGAATATCTTTGTCCTGAGAATGAAAAATCTTGAATTCTGCTGTGTGAACAGATAATAGTTCTTGATCCATCATGAATCCACTCATCAAGGAGAAAATTTGCGTAATTGTCTTCCATTTGTTCCGGTGGTAACTTCATGAAGTATGCACATGCCGGAATAATCGGTCCAGAAATTCCCCGATTAAGGGCGATCTTGATGACACGGACAGCATCGATAACAACGCCGGCTGAATTGTATGAATCTACGACTTCCATTTTTGAATCGAAAACTACTTCCGTTCCAGTTCCGATGGCTTTGATATGAATATGGCAAATCTTATGGTCTCCTTTAATATTCGGGTCGTATCCGTTGCAAATAACTTTGGCCACGATATCTTGAGAAACATTGGATATGAGTGTGTTTGTCTTTGAGGCAAATTTAGTTTTCAACCGAGTCAAATCCTGCATGTTCCTAAAATCGGTATTGTTACCAGTATTACTCTGGAGAGCCTCTTCAATCTTTGTTCCTCTCATATCAAAGAGGTGCAGAATTGAACGATTAAGCACGCTCGCCCCAATCTGCGACTTTATATCGTCGCCGATACAAGGCAGTCCTGCCTTCCTGAAAAGTTCTCCCCATTCTGGTCTTGAACAGATAAACGAGGGCATGCAGTTTACAAAACCGCAACCAGCTTTCAAGGCGCATCGTGCGTAAAACGCAGTTGCCTCGTCAGAACCAACTGGCATGTAGTTTAATAAAACTTCTGCCTTGGATTCTCGAAGAATGGCAACAATTCGCTCCTCAGTAATTTTCTGTTCCATAGGACAGAATTCATCTTTCATGTGGGAAGCAACACCATCAAGGACGGGCCCTAAACTTACATAAACTCCCATATAGGAAACATCTGAAATTTTTTCAGTGCAATTCGGTCCGGAAAAGATTGCTTCGGAAATATCTTTTCCTACCTTGTTCTTGTCGACGTCAAATGCGGCAACAAACTTTACATCTGCTATGCTGTACCCACCCAGGTCTCTATGCATAACGCCCTTCAAGTCTTTTTTCGATTTTTCACGATAAACGGCTTGAATCAGCGCAGATGCGCAGTTCCCTAGACCAGCAATAGCAACCAAAATCTCTTTGTTTGCTTTCATGGTTCAGTCTTCTCCTTTTTCAAGCTACAGCAATAGCAAGAGTTCTACCCTTGTTATTGGTAAATAAGTTATACAATATATAATATATACTGTCAATATTGACATTATCCCCTATTTTTAACATATTAAAATCAGCCTGCTTACCAATAAGTTTGCATGCTGAGGTGAACAAATGGACTTAACGATGGTGAGTATTATACTCATAACTCACAGCCGGATTAAACATCCGACCTTGAAATTTTCTGGAGTCTGGCAAGCTATTGTCGAAGGATTTTTAGAGGCAACAAGTAAGTATTCCTTGAAATGTGAAGTGTTTTCTCTTCTGAGAAACTATAACGACATTAAGGAATATTTAGAAAAAGTTGCTGAAGCTATAGCTAAAAACCCTGATATAATAGTTCTTCCCCTTACCCCCGAACAAGGTGAGTACGAAGAAAGACTCATTAAGATGCTTGAGTCTTACCGAGGAATTGTCATTGCGATCAATGTTCCGCCCAATCTTGTCTTCCAACAAAGATTAAAGGGCAAACTAAAAGGGTACGTAGGGACGAACGAAAAAGATTCTGGAAAAAAAGCTGCTCGAGAATTGTTTTATTCCGGAAAAATATTCGACGTTATCTACGTTATCAAAGACAAAGATCACTTCGGTTATTTAAAAAGAATTGAAGGGGTACATGAAATAGCTGGGGAGTATGGAATTCCAGTTTGCACGATAGATATCAGAGACTCTAAAAAAACTGATATTATCTGCAAATTCATGGAACAGCCGGCAATCATTTCCCTGGGTCCAGTTGGAACAGATTTCGCCAGCTCTCTGAAAAACAAGTATCCGATAAACCCGATTGTTGTTGCGATGGATCTCGATGATAAAACCGCTAAGGCCATTAACTCAGGAGAAGTGCTCTGTACCCTTATCCAACATCCCAGAGAACAGGGTGCATTATCTGGAGAGATAGCCTACAACATTATAACCGGCAGAGAGACCTCAGCATTCACAAACATCTATTGCGGACCGACAATCGTTGACCGCAATAATATCGCTATTTTTACATAAAAAAAGGCCCCGTTGGGACCGCTTTTTTTATTTAGTATTAATAGATATCGCCGAGTGAACTCTCTGAATTGCTGTAAAGTTTGCCAGAATGGCTATCATTGCAACGACGTAAGTCATGTATAGATAATCAGGATAAATAATTCCCAAAACCAAAGCAATAAATATTAAAATCAATCTCTCTCCTCTTGATAATAATCCCCCCTTTAATTCTTGATTAACCAAATCTTTTTCTTTAGCTGCCGCTTTAACGTAGGTTGTAACTACAGAGCCGAAGATAGCTAAATATACCCAAGCCTGTCCGGGAATATAAATTACTTCGGGGAGCGCCAAGAACATCATTCCGAAAAAAATGATTCCTTCGACATATCTGTCAAAAACAGTGTCTAAATATGCTCCCACTTTGCTCGACATATTTTTATTTCTCGCCACCGCTCCGTCAACAAAATCTAATCCGGCTGCAATTACGAAAAATGCTGTTGCCCAAATCAAACTTTCTCCCATCATGAACCATAGACCGATTAAGGCGAAAACTCCTGAAAGATAAGTATATTGATTGGGTGTAATCGGAAACGCTCCGAAGACAGAACCGACTATTTTTTCCAAATCCTTAAACCAGTGTCTTTTTGTATCTAACATTTTTTTTATTAATTATTATTACAAAT
>JBBACM010000010.1:0-23721 GCA_041657045.1 Minisyncoccota bacterium | reverse complement strand
GTCAGCGCTTCCCCGACAATTTCACGCACAAAAAAAATAAACACATGATTTTTATTGCAATATAAATAATAGATAAAACAATTGAAGTAATACTTAAACTAATTTCAAAAACAAAAACATTGTTTTAATTTAGTTTTATTATTATATTAATTTTTAAATATTAATAGTATTTTTTTATTTATGTTGATTTTTTGTTGTCTTTTTATTAATGTTGGAGGCACAATTAATGACAAAAAAGAAGCGTGGCCCTAAACCAAGAACGGATGAACATTTTAACGCTACTTATGTTAGCACTCCACAAAACGAAGAAAACATTTCCAGGGTAAGGTCAATTTCTTCGATGTGGAGAAATACATTAAAAAGTAATAGTGATGTAATTTGTTTTTGTGTTGCATTTGTACAAAAAAACATAAAAATTATTGACGAACAACTAAGAAAGCAATAATGTTTGAAATACCAGAAATAAATATAAGTGGGAGAGTTGCTTCTAAAAAACTTGGTAAAACAAAACAAAAAAGAACGTCTCAAAAAAAAACTACAGAATCAACAGCGGATATTATCGATAATAAAAACAGTGGTTCGGTTTTTGATAATCTATCAATAAGACAAGTTCAGCTTGCATTTAAAATAAGCCGGCAAACAGTACAGAACTGGATAACATCAGGGTGCCCTCGAAACCAAGATAATACCATGAGTATTTTTTTTGTACATCAATGGCTTGTCGATAGGGACAAAAAAAAAGAAGTAGAAAAAGCCATTTCGTTAAAAGACAAAAAAATCGAAAAAGACATAGAACTTACAGAGGTAAAGATACAAAAAGTAAGAGAAGAATTAATTGAAAGATCAGTAATGGAGGACACGCTTGCATCACGATCTAAGACAGAGAGCGAATATTGGGAAAATGCAATAGAAAGAAATGCGGTATATATGGCAAATCAACCAATTGAGACATTAAAGGTGATGCTAAGAAGCTTCCTTTGTGAGGGGACATCTAACCTTGTTAGTGAATGATGAATTAAAAGTAAATTGGGAGTTTTGTAAACCAAAATGGAAATATCCGCTTACCTATGGAGAAAAAAGAAACTATGTAATAGAAGATAGACCTCTTCCTTGCGATCTTGCCAGAAAACTTTATTTGCCAAGAAAGTCATATAGTAGGCACGGACTGTTTGTACCAGACGAATGGCAGATAGAACCAATGAACTCTACTTATTACAACGAAATAACTTGTTTTTGCGGGCCTGTACAAACTGGAAAAACAATGATTGCAGAATTTGGCGCGTACTGGGGTATGAAAATAGGAATAAGCGGAATGCTCGGCTTTGCCATTGACGAAAAGGCCGAAGAGATGTTTACCGGTAGATACGCAGAAATGATAAAGTGTAAAAAAAATGAATTTCTCTATGAACTTTGGGATGAGAAAGAAGACTCATTAACAAAAAGCAAATTAAAACTAAAAAACTGTACATGGACATCGGCAAGCGCTAATGGCAAAAATTCTTTTGCGTCAACAACTTCGCCATTTACAATAGGATCAGAAGTTGCAAAGTGGAATATTAAAAACTATGACCCGGTTCAGATGTTACGAGGTAGAGGTGATTCTGCTTTCGGTTTATACGATTCAAGAAAAATGATATTGGAAAGCTCCCCCTTTGAAGTTGGTGATATGCTTTACAACCAATTTTTCAGGGATGGTAGCGCGATACTACAACCGCATTATAAATGTCCCCATTGTGGTATGTGGCAGGTGTTAAGCGATAGTCAAATAATTTTAAGGGATAAAGAACTAAAGGGTAGACCGGCGAAAATAAGAGAATTAAAAAGTGATTCCGTTTATTATGAATGTTTTTATTGTGGGAAAGAAATAACCGATAGGCAACGTGTTGAAATGTCAAAATACGTAGTTTGGGCAATGGCAGAAATAAACGAAGAATCGTTTTGTCAGAAAGCAGAGGCAATTGACAGCGAAGGGAATATAAAAACAAGAGGAGTTGGTGGAAAAAGAAAAGGATACGATATTCATTGTTATTGGTGGAATAGACTTGTAGATATAAATTTTCCATTATATGAATGTTTGGCAAGATTTTTTGAGACACTTCATAACGACGCGCAAAAGCGAACCTATGAAAATGAAACAATGGCAAGGTGGTGGAGACGAAAAACAGGAAGAATTGAAAAAACTTACCTCGAGTCAAGAAAAGTAGAATATTTTCAGTGGGGGGAAAAGCATTGTGTACCAGATGACGTTTTAATTATAACGCTTGGAGTAGATTCACAAGACAATGGATTTTATTATTCTTTCGTAGGTTGGGGAGCGTGGTTGTCTTGGATAATATTAAGAATGTCTTTTATAAAAATTCCGAGACTTGACAGTGGTTACGAGCACCAGGTTTTTGAAAATTTTATGAATAATCTTTATGTTCAGCCGCTAAAATTTAGAGACGGAACAATTGCAGACTTTACGATAGGGTGTATAGATAGGGGTGGTCACCGAGCAGAAGATGTTGACTATATATGCAAACATTTTCCATCGAGAAAGCTTTTTCCTTATGTTGGACTAAAACAGAGGTACGAAGATCGTCCGATGATATACAAGAGCGACAAGGGAGAGTTTTACCTTGGTCAATCAGATGCAATTTCTGAAGACGTTGGAAAATATATTTCTGGTGAAAACTTTTTAATTCCAATGGACATAGAAGACGAATACCTGAAACAAATAACGCGACAATTTCACCAAAAAAAAATATCAGCAGATGGACAGGTATCAACGTCCTGGGTTCACGGATATATGGGCCCTGATCATTGTAGAGACTCGCTTAACTTAAATCTTGCCGCCGCAAAAATAAAAGGCATTGATAAAATGTTGTTAAATCCACAATATTGTGAAACATTAAAGAAAAACAGGAACACGGTCTGCTCTATCCAATGCAAACAAACAGAAGTAAGACCGACAACAAACAAAGAAACATACAAACCAAGAAGTTATTTTAATTTAAACGGGAGGTGTTGGTGAATAAGCAAAAAAAGACAAAGCCAATTGTTTTTGAAGAGCCAATGTTTGAAGAACCAGAAGAAAAGCTAATGTTTGAAGTTCCAGAAACGCAAGGGACAACAATTAATTATGAATACAAGGTATTACCAGTAACATACGGATTAAACGGGAAAGATATGTCAATGATAATTGAAAACATAATTAACAAAAAAGCAAGGGACGGGTATAGATATGTTGAGTCAATACGATTTTCACCATCAGAAGGGTGCCTTGTTTTTGAAAGAATAAATGAGTAATATTTAATTTGTTTAAAATCATTGTGTTACACTATAATTATTATGTGTAAACGTAAAAAAACAGTTTTTAACTAATAAATAAAAATAATATTAATTTATTTTAGTTGTTTAGTTGTCTAAAAGTAGATAAATTTGTATTAAAGACTTGCAAATTATACCGAGGGCAATATGACAACACCAGAAGAAATACAAGAGGCAGCCGCACAAAGAGCAATAAATGGAGTTGCAGAAAGACAAATAGCAGACCGTCGTACCCGCTACATAAACCCAAAAGATGCACTTGAAGCATCTGAACTACTTGGTTCTATACAGTCAACGACAGGACCGTTTGTTCGTGTTGGCCTTAAATCAAGGGAATTTTAATGCGCTTTATAAATAACATAAGTCGAGATGCTTCTTTTTTTTCAAAACTCGTAAAATTTGGGATTGACAATAGGCCGTCAGAAAGGACGAGGAGGGAGAATGTAAGCAGGCGCGAAAACGATTTGTTTAACAGGGGTGTTGAAATTGGAAGAAAACGAGAAACAATGTATCACCCAGGCGCAGAAAATGGAGTTCTCAGGTCTGACTGGTTAAAAACTCCAAGGTCATGTACAGAAATAATAAGAGAAGATTTCAAAACTATTTGCGCGAGGGCAGAACTTGCTTATAGAACCGATGGGTTGACAAAAAGAGTCGTAAATCTTATCGCAAGTTTTGTTGTCGGGCAAGGAATACAACCGTTTCCTGCGGTAAAAAAAGGAAACGGAGATTATGTTGAAGGTGTCAACAAACAGCTATCAGAAGACTGGGAAAGGTTCAATGATCAAGGAATACGTGCTGGAACGGCTCACCTGACAATATACCAGGCACAGTTTTTAAAGTGCTTAACAATGATTGTTTACGGATCTGTTTTACAGAACCAGGTAAAATCAAAAAAAGGATCATTACTTCCAGTTGCTTTTCAAATATTAAAACCAACAAGGCTTGATTTCTCAAAAGACAATTACTGGAACACTGGCTATGAAACAGACATTACGAGCAGGATTGTTCACGGAATTCAGCTTGATAAGTATGGTGAAGCATTAAAATATTATTTTGAAGGAGAGACACAAGCAAGGGATGCTACGAACATAGATTTGTCATTTATCCCAATTGAAGCAGATCAGTATCTTGGTATTTCATGGCTTACGACAGCACTTCCTGCAATATATGACAGACAGCAACTTTTATCAAACAAACTAAAACAATCAAGAATAGGATCTAATCTCGGAATGCAACTTCCAAGAAATTTACAGCAAGGTATTGAGGCTGTTCTTGACAATGATTCCGACGGAAATAAATACATGGATTTAGACTTTCAAGGTTTTGTGTTTACAGATAAAGATATAAAGCCAATATCGTTTGTTGACCCTATAGCAACTTCTTTTGAGCCGCTAATGCGTATGATCGTCCAGGAAGTAGCGATAGCAAACGGAATAAGCTACCAGCGCCTTACAACGGACTTAAAAGATGCAAATTTTACATCTGGTAGAATAAATACGCTTCTTGACACAAAGATATTTCGTGTCTTATTTAAGCAGTTTACAGATTGTTCTTGCCAATACGACTGGAACAGGTTTGTAGAATGGGAGGTATTTACAGGTAGACTCGAAAGGCATGGAATCGGTTACTCACAATATCTTTCAGACCCTTGGTACTATTCTCAATGCTATTGGCTTCCAAAAGACGAAGAGGATTGGGTTGACCCATACAAAGATGCTCAGGCACTTTTATTGCTTTACAAAATGGGAAAAATAACATACCAGGAAATGTGCTCAAAATCTGGCAAGGGATATAAGTCGATTATCCTACAATTAAAAAGAGAAAAAGAGGAGCTTATTGACGCTGGACTTGATCATTTACTTCCTCAAAACATAGACAGTAAGGAAACTGTAGAAACAAAAGAAAAGGAAAATAAAAATGCCAATTCCGTTGAAGAATAATAAACACAACCCATTTAGTATGAAGGCACTTGAAACAGAGACTGAGTTTTTGCTATATACCGATATAGGAATGTGGGGGATTACCGCTGAAAACTTTCTTGCATCTGTTAATTCATGCAAAACCAAAAAAAAGAAGTTAAGGGTTAATAGTTACGGTGGTGAGGTTTATGATGGTATTGCGATACACAACGAAATAAAAGATAACTCCGGCGATTGGGTTGCAGATATTGATGCAATAGCGGCTAGTTCGGCATCTATTGTAATACTTGGAGCAGGAACGGTGAGGATGAGAAGTAATGCCAGGTTGATGATACACAACCCATCTTGTATTGTCATTGGTGAAGCTGAAGACATGGAAAAAGAGGCAAAGGAATTACGAAGTCTTGAAAACACAATAATCGACATGTATTTCGTAAGGATGAGTAAGAAAGGGTGGTCTAAAGAAGATATAAAAGAGTTGATGAAAGAAACAACTTATTTTACCGCACAAGAAGCGCTTGACTGCGGTTTAATTGATGAAATAATTGACCCTATCGAAGTTGAAGAGCCGGAAACAAATAGCGACAAAAAAATACCAACTAATATAGCAAGAACCGTATTTACAAATTATAAACCAGAAAACAAACCAGATACCGGGAACCAAAAACCCGACAACAAAGGAGAGAATGTTATGAAGTGTCCGCATTGTGGTAAAGAACATGCAGAGGGCTCTGTGTTTTGTTCTTCGTGTGGTAAACACATGGATATACTTGAAGCACAGAGGGCTGCAAATGCAAAAGAAAGAAAAGAGGCTGTTATCGCCGAAAGAGAAAGGGTTCAAAACATAAACGCGGCGTGTAAAAAATACGGACTGTCGGACGAGTTTGCAAAAGAACTTGTTGACAGCAACGACGAGTATGAAAAATGTGCGATAAAAATGCTTGAGAAAATAAGCATTCCCGATCCCATTAAACAACACAGAATTGAACCGAATGCGGGAGGAGACGCATCTGATAAGTTTAGGGCACATGCACAGAACTCATTGCAGGTTGCGTTAAAAATGACTTCCGATAAAGTCGTTATTGAAGACATAAGAAAAAACCCGGGACCTACAAACCTTCATGGGCTGGTAAGATCGTGTCTTCATAACGAAGGCAAATTGACAGATTCACAAATAATGAACCTTAATCCCCATGACATAGGAGTTCATGCAATACGAATGGCAGGAATTGGGTCAAGCGATCTTCCGGCAATACTCGCCGATACAATGAACAAACAATTTGACGGAGCTGCCGAAGAGACCGACGCAACATTTCAGGAGTTTACTGCTGTTGACGAAAACCCCGACTTTCGCGCAAAGTCATATACAAAGCTTTCAAGCTTTGGTGATATTGATGACCTTCCCGAAGGAAAGGCATTTGGAGAGGGGAAGTTCAGCGACAAAAAAGAGTCTATCAGCGTTTCAACGAAGGGTAAAGCAATAACAATTACCCGACAGATGTTTGTCAACAACGACACATCGGCAATTGCGACATTTCCAAAAATGATTACTCTTGCCGGGTTCCGCCGTCAGAACATGGACGCGTACGATTTGTTGACGTATAATTCATGTGTCGGACCTGTACTCGAAGAAGACACAAAGGCAGTTTTTGACCTTTCCGCACATGATAACCTGATTGCTGATAGTGGAATACCGTCTGTCACATCGGTAGGCGCGGCGGAAGGAAAGTTGCTCAACATAAAGTTATTGAAGCCTACTCCTGATGCAAAACAGGCGTATGGAAAGGCAACTGCAAAGTATATAATTACCGGGTCGCTGAATAATGTAAACACAATCCGTCAACTTATAAACACGTCGTTTGACCCAAAGGCAACGATACCTGGTGTTTACAATCCTTATACCGGCCTTACTCCCATCTTTGACCCGTACTTGCAGTCGCTTCTTACTGCTGCCGGATATGGATATGGATTTTATCTTGCAGGAGACCAGCGTATATGGCCTACACTAACCATAGCGTACCTTAGTGGAGCCAGAACACCAACGCTTCGGAGCGAACCTTCAGGAGTCGGAGAAGCCCTTGGAATTAAATGGGACTTTTACTGGGACTGGGGTTTTGGATTCAAGGATTGGCGTGGAATCGTATTTAATGATGGAGTTACGGCAGAGGAATAATTTACACAAAAGAAAAGGAAGTTTTTACGATAATACATTTTTTAAGCGACAACATATAACAGGAGAATAGAAATGATAGGAACGTGTTACAAAAGTGAGCTCGAAAGGGATGTAATAAAATACACCCATACGGCAGCGACAACGGCGTGGACTCCAATTTATGTTTCAGGTCTTGGAGTTCTTATTCCTCAGTCGAGTAAAGACACAGGTGTTGAAAATGCGTTTTACAGGGTAGGAATATTCAAGTTTTATCCGACAAGCGGAGTATCGGTTGTAAAAGGGACAAAGGTGTATTATAACAGCGCCACTGGTAAAATCGATAACACGGCACCTGCTGCTGGTTTCTTGCTCGGAACAGCACTTGAGAGTGGAACAGGGACATCTTCTGGATCGGTAGCTATAAATGTTGACATTGGCGTTTATGGCGAAAAAAAGTTAATAAACGTTTACGACAGCACGGGAAAGTTCAAAGCGTCGTATGCAACAATTGATCTTGCCGCTTCCGCTCTTGTTGCAAACGACATTATGAGAATCGGCCAGGGGTCACATTCGCTATCAGCCGGTGTTGACATAACAAAGGCTGGCGTAAAAATATACGGAGCAGGAAAAAAACTCACAACAGTTGTTGCCGCCGCTGCTGCCGACTATGCCTTTAAAACGCTACTTGGCGCTCTTACTGGATCAAGCGAAGTATTTTTTGGCGACATGACAATTGATCACGGCGATGATGCAACTCAGGTCGGGATACAGGTTGACAATGCACTTGCAACAAAGAAGCTTATAGTTTTTGTTGACAATGTTGACTTTGAAAGCGACGGAGGAAATTCTGTTGATGTAGACCATACCGATACAACATCGGCATTACGGGTAAGAGTTTCAAATTCTTATCTTGAGGGTCCTGTTAATATGGTTGTGGCGCACGACGAAGATCAGCTACACATTACCGACAACTGCGACGCGGTTGGAGGTGTTGTTACAAGCGATGGAGCGTATACTGCGGTAATACTACTCGAAAACTCAAAAGTTCTAAAGGCCGGTGTTACCGGTGGTGCAAGTCAACAGACGCTTTATGCGTCTGGAATGCTTGCACATACCGATGCAAACCCAGACGTATACAGCGCATTTGTAACAACAGATGCTGCCGGAAGTCATACTGAATCTC
The DNA here is from genome assembly GCA_041657045.1 of Minisyncoccota bacterium. Classification (GTDB taxonomy): domain Bacteria; phylum Patescibacteriota; class Minisyncoccia; order Minisyncoccales; family Minisyncoccaceae; genus UBA2211. Next base: position 15,155 of record JBBACM010000010.1, on the reverse strand, counting down.
TTATATCACCTTAATAATTACACTTTTTTTATTTTGTCCGGCACTGTGTAATCAGTGCCGGATTTTTAAAGGAAATAAATGACAATTGCAGAAGACATAAGAGAAGAGTTTCTTGAAACAGCAAACGACGAAGGATTCGGAGAAGATGTTGTATATGTAATTAACGGAGTAGAAAAACATATTCGTGCAATTATATACCGTAACGGCTTAAACTCTCATACTATGAGACATGACCGTGGAAGCGAATCTAAACCATCTCGGTATAATTTTGAAATACGAATATCAAACGACGAAACATATGGAATACCAGAAATAAAAACAAAAGAACACACGGTAAAAGTAAAGAAAAACCTGTTTGATAGTTCATATCACACGATGCAAGTAATTGAAATTACAGAACAAGATCCAGGGACATATAAATTAGGGCTTTCAGTATGATAACTGTAGAAGTAAAGGGGGACAAGGCTGTTGAACAGTTGTTTTTAATGGCACCAAAAGTATATACTGATTCAATAGCACATTGGTTCTGGCGAGAGAGGAAACTGTTCGTTGGAAATAAATCAAGAAAAGGAGCGTTTGCAAAATCACTTGAACGCAAAGAACACAAAACGTATGGAGGACTGTGGAGGCGTGGGGGAATAGGACAGGCGTTTACTGGCGGAATAAACCATCCACACATAATGAACAACATGACGTTGAATATGGGTGTTACTGATGAATGGCGAAAGAGAATGCCATATATTGACATTTTATCAACAGGTGGAACAGTAAGACCGGTATCAAAACAATGGATGCTAATTCCTTTTTATAAAAATCTTCGTTCAATAGGATTGCTTGGAAGGATAGGAAATAACGCAAGAGACAAAAAGAACTGGACAAAATGGAGGAGAGAACAGCGCGGACATTTTGACATTTTTATACACCACGGGAAACTTCTTGTTTTTGGCGACTACCCAAGCTCTGAAGCAACTGGAAGCCACGAAGCGCGTCACATGGGAAGGCTTAATAGAAAACTGCTTTTTGTTGGCGTCAAGAGGGCTACTATAAAAAAAAGATTTGACTTTGAAAAGTCTTTTAAACGAAGGGTACCGACAATGATTGGTCGTGGAGAGAAAATTATTTTAACAACCACATCAAAACTTGACTCCGGAAAGCTTATGGTGCAATAGTGGCCGATTCAATACCAGAACTAATTACACAAAGCATCGTTACGTCGTTAAACGGAAAATCAATTACTGTAAACGGCGTTTCAAAAACTATTACTTGTGAACGCGAGAGAATTGTAAATATTGTTGAAGGAAGATACCCATTTGCAGTTGTAAGGGAACCGCACATAGATAAAACACAAAGGGCACATAGGGTATACGCATGTAAAGCGTGGTATCAAATTGAAATCGAAGACAACACTGTAAACGACGACTATTCACCAGATGAAACCGTTGTTCCTATTGGGAAAATATACGGAAATTTTAATTCTGACATAATGAAATTAATTGCATCAAATAATACAAGGGGAGGAATAGCGCTCTTAACAGAGTTTGAGACAGCAGACATATACTTCGACAACGAGAGAGGCGTTCCCATTGCAAGGTCACTCGTTGAAGTATCTGTAAACTTTATGGTAAACGAAAACGACTTTTATATAACCGGAGGTTGAATTATGGCAAGACAATCAAACGCGCTAGGATTAGTTTTAGGGCAACTTCAATCTGCTTTTGATACAGCTGCAACAGTACTTGACGCAACGGATGTACTTGAGATTCAAGGAGGATACTCAATTGATCAAGCGGTACGGACAAACGAGGTTGACCTTGTTGGTGGCGGATGGACTCAGAATCAATCTGTTTTAGGTCCGAGAGACGCAACAGTATCAATGACAATGCCGTTACGAACAGGCGGAGCGGCAGACTCGGTAGGACAAATAGCAACACTACTAAAAGCGTCAATGCTTGATGAGACAGAGGTGTCAGACGTATACACCTATGTTCCAACGGCAAAATACTCTGAGTGGAATGCACTAACGCTATGGAATTATTCGGGAAACCTTGACTCTTCAGGATGTATGCTTGAAAAGTTCCACAATGTAATAGGGAGCATGAAATTTTCTCTTGACTTTGGTACAGGGGTTGCCCTTGCAACTTTTGACGGAAAGGGAGTTTACTCCGCAGCGCAAGAGGCTGGAACGCAACCAGATGTTACACCTTCTGCTATTGTTGTTCCGTCATTGGTTGGGGCAACGATATCGTTTTTTAGCGACACAGACTATTGTCTACTCAGCATTGAATTTGATCTTGGTTTTGATGTTTCTCCGACACTACAGCCAAACGCTACGGATGGAAGCGGGCTCGGCGTTACTGTTCCTGGTAAAATGAAAGCAAAGTGGACGGCAAAGGTATATCACGATACAACCGTTAACCCGATAACGGCATTACTTGCAAGAACGCTCGGAACTATATCTATCGCTTGGGGAACAGCTCCAAACAAATTCACTATTTCAACGACAAAGGCAATGATAACCGAGGTTAAAAAATCAGAAGATAACGGAATAACAACCTACGACTTATCCGGAATACTTGTTGACAATAATATATCAATTGCAATAGATACAACATCAACATAATTTATAAAACTCAAAAAGGAGACACAATGCTACCATTAACAGAAGGAAAAGTCTTTAAGGTAAAAGACGACTTTGACAAAATAACGTTCTGCTTCAGATATCTTACCGGAGAGTATGTTGAAAAAAACAGCGAGATAAAACAGCGGGAAAACAAGCTCGCGTGTGAATATATCGGTTTAAAAAAAACAATGGAGCTTGACGGGATAGACGTTAACGACGAAGAGTCTCAAACCGAAGAATCTGTAAAAAAATACAGCGACCTATTCCAAACGCTTAACACAGAAGAAGTTCTAATCGCAAAAGAAGTTGTTGATCTATTTCTTGTTGGATGGGAGTCAGAAGAATTGAAACTTCCGGTATTTCCAAAATACCCATCGTCGGCATTCAAGAAAAACGACTTGCTTAAAATGCGTGATGTTATAAAGGCAAACATGGCAGAGCTCGAGGGTGAAGAAATACTTGCAGAAGTAAAAAACTTGTCGCGGCAACATACATTGCCTTCAACGGACAGTACTGGAACTGCCGAATGTGTGACGATGCCGCAAAAAAAAGAAGAGGGTGCATAGAACCTGCTCTCGAAAAAGTTTGGAACATAACTGAGTGCTTTATATGTGGAGGTTTCGACAGTGAATGTTCTATATGTAAAGGCAGCAATACCATACCGATTTTCCGGTGTCCACGAAGGCTTGCGTGCGAAACTAATGTTTCACAGCTGCTGCCTTTTTTTCAAAGATATCTTGACTATGGTGAATTTCCAGACAAAAGAGGACTTTTGTATCAACCTCTAAAACTTGTAAACACGTTGAATCTTATCTTGCGATATTATCGAAAATATGAATTAGAAGACATTGATAGAAAAAGAAGAGAGATGGCGACATAATGTCTAACGATATAAGCGTAAACTTTAAAGCGGTTGACAGTTTTACAAAACCGTCTAAAAAGATTAACACACAAGTGCGCGCAATGGCCGCGTCCTTTAAATACGCATCAAATCAGTTTGCATCAATGTATCGAACGGTAAGAAGCTTTGAAACGCTTGTTGCTGCTGGAACGGTTGCGTACATAACAAAAAGCACTCTCGGTGCCGTTATGGAGTTTCAGTCCCTTGAAAACTCTATTGGCGGTGCAATTGGAAAGTTTACCGATTCTTCAAAAGAGTTGAAATATCTTAGAAGTGAAGCAGATAGGGTTGGCCTCGTTTTTTATGATATGGCTCAAAGTTATTCGGCATTTGCCGCTTCTACTACACGGTCAGGGCTTTCTCTTGAAGTAACAAGAAAAATATTTAAAGATATTTCAGAAACAGCTGTTTCGATGAAGCTTTCTCCAGAACGTGTAAAACTTACTTTTCTTGCCTTGCAACAAATGGCATCAAAATCAGTTGTGTCTATGGAAGAACTAAGGAGGCAACTTGGAGAGTCATTTCCGGCTGCAATTGAAATAGGTGCCAAGGCAATGGGAATGGGGACACAAGCGTTCAACAAAATGGTTTCTTCTGGAGACCTTCTTGCTCGTGATTTTTTGCCAAAGTTTGCTGAACAGGTAAGAAAAGAACTTGGCGGATCCTTTGAAACGGCATCAACGCAATTGGCGGCAAACGCCGCAAGATTTAAAAACATATGGTTTGACATGAGGGTTGCTGCTGGTGAAGCAATTTATCCAATTGCAAACGATGTGTTGGAGCGACTAAAAGACAAAATGTCTGAACTTAGGGATAGTCTTGTTAAAAATAAAGAAAAAATAATACAGGCATTGTCGAAACTGCCGGGAATAATAGAGCGTCTTTACGATGTTATAAAAAAGGTTGCAGAATTTGTAATTGAAAACAGGGAATACATTGCACTTGGAATTGTTGCCGTTGGTGCTGCCAAAACAATTACAATGATAAACGCTCTATCACTTGCAATAAAGGGTCTTACTCTTGCAGCAATGGCAAACCCATTCATTGCTATTGCGACCGGAATAGGGCTAATAGGTGTTGCTGCCGTTGTAAATAGAGAAAAGATAGTTCAAGGTATGAAAAACATTCCACAACAGCGCAACATTGCAGGAGAAGAATTACTTACCGCTTATAGGGAATATCTTAACGGAAAAAATCCTTCCCAACAAAGCCTTGACGAATTTAAAAAAGAATATGAAAAGACAAAAAACAAAAGCTATTCCTACGAAATGCATGGAATAACAAGGCAGGAGTATTCAAGGACAGATCCTATTCCTGTTCCTGTTGAAACCGGAGAAGAAAATTTAAAAAAAGCAAAAAAACTTCACGAACAATATTCAAAACTCGTAACCGACTGGGGAGAAAAAGAGGCTAAAGGGAATTGGGAAAAAAGGGTTAATCTTAGTGAACAGTTTGAAAAAATACTTGAAAAAGAAAGAGACGCAATAATTGAAAGCAAAAAAATAGAATACGAAACAAGAACGAAGTCAGAAGAGGCGCTTGCAGAAGTAAGAATTGCTTCAATGAAAGAAGGAATATCAAAAGAAATTTCGGCATTAAATTTAAAATACGAAAGAGAATTTGAACTCGCAAAAGGAAACGAAGAGGCAATAAACAACTTGCGAGAGGCGTACAGGGTAGAGCGTGCAACGGCTGAAAAAAAAGACCACAAAGAAAGAATGGATTTATTACGTGAAAACCTATCAATAACAGCATCGAACCTTGAAATAATAGCAGGAAAAGTAAGGGAGTTTACTGGTATTTACAAGACTGCCGCAATAATACAAATAATATCAGATACATGGGCATCTGCTCAATCTGTTTTTAAAAATACGATTAGGGCGCTCTCCTTTATGGGTCCAGGTGCAATTATACCTGCTACCGCCGCTGCTGGTACTGTAGTTGGTGCTGGAATAGTAAGAGCTAACGAAGTTAGAAAACAAAGGTTTTCACTTGGAACTCGTGGCTTTGAGACAAACGGGCCGACAACTTTACTCGTCGGAGAAAACCCAGGAGGAAGAGAAAAAGTAACTGTTCAGCCAATAAGTAGCCAGAATGTAAACGGGCCGCAGTATGGATCAGGAAATTATATTTTTCCAATATACGATTACTCTGGAAAGCTAATAGACACAATAAGAAGCAAAATAAGAACCGGAGAGGCAGATAGACTTGTCCGTGACATTGCTTTACGACAAGGATCATTCGCATGATAACGCTATCAATAAGCGGTGGAGACTCTATTCAGATTGATTTTCCAGAGTATAATTACACTACCACGTCACACCTTGCTATTTCAATAACAAAAACAATGGCTGGGTATAAAATATGGGACAATGGAATTAGCAATGATTATCGAACATGTAGCATAGATCGCTTTTATATTGATTCTACACAATCAAAAAGCATTGACGATTTTATACTTGCGAACAGGGGAGAAAACATAAACCTTGTTCTGCCTGAAGGAAGCGGATTCTTCCCGTTTGCGCCTGACAAAGGAGACTACGGAACGTTTGTTGTAAAAATAATCGATAGAAAGTTTGGACAATTTGACCAATTTAGCAGGTATTCTAAATCTCTTGAATTGTTGCTTGTAACGCCACCATCTTATGAATTTCCAGAAATATCTCAACAGGGTAGCTTTCAAATAGGTTCAGTCGATGGGTTGTTATATCCGCAGCTTGGAATTGATGTTGAAACGCAATACGGAATAGGAACAGGAATTTCTTATGGTGGCGACGCGTATTCTGTTGACATAAAAAGAAATGTTTATACTGCGGAGTTTACACAGCAATGCAATACAAGTCTTGCTTCTTATTTAATGGCGTTTATTACCGGTGCTACTGGAAGAGATAGCGACATTACAGTAGTCGCTCCAACAAACTATTATTTATTTGGAATTCAAAACGGAAGCAGCGGAACATACACTTGTAAGCTAACACAAAGTGTTATTGAGTGTAAACATGTCGGGAACGAACAGTTTGAAATAAAAATACCGCTATGGATGAAGGCGGTAGCATGAATATAATCGGCGCAGTTAAAATAAATACCGAAGTTGTTCATTCAGATGACACAACAATCGGCATGTTTTCAAATGGAACACTACCAGCAGAATTAAGATGGTCTGAGTCTGAGTTAATTGGGGTAGCCGAAGAATATAATTACGAAATGATTGTTGACAATGGAATAGGAGACAGGCAAGAGAGTTTTGATGCTTCATTCGGTGGAAACACAACATTGGTAAATGATTTCACTGTTATTGTTCACGGGGCAAGTCAATTTATGATAAGGCTTGCAATAATAGGAATCAAGATACATGGATTGACAATTGAATACATTGAGTTTGTTGGCACAGATTCAGATTCTGACAGCGTCTCAAGCGATACTATTTTTAGAGGGGTTGTTGAAGATGTTGAGTGGAACGAAAACGAAATAAGGATAACGGCGAAATCTTCATACGAATACAAAAGAAACAGGTTTATTGGTCTTAAGCCAACAACGACCGACTATCCTAACATTGACGACGCAATGGTTGACAATATAATACCTGTATCATTTGGAAGTTCTGATCCTGATAACGACAGGTTTTTCAAGTTGCCAAGAATTGAGTATAAAAACGAAACAATATCTGCATCTGATATTGATCCTGATGTAGAGCCATCAAACACAACAATTTTTCCTCTTATAAAATTTGGAACAGAGGACACAAGGGAAGAGGCGAGGTTTTTAATTGGCGTTAATTCAGGTGCGGGAATTTTAGGATATGACTTTACAGGAAAATACGTTAATGTGTTTGATGGGGCAGAGAGTTCGAATGGCGAGATAAGAAAAGTAGATCACGAAATATTGACAGGAACAATATATACGGAGTATGATTCGATATCGGCAGAACTAATAGCAAATGGATACGAAACAGATTTAACCGACCACGAACATGCATATTTATCGCTGTGTGACGTATTTTCTTCTTATCTTGAATGCTTTACACCTGATAGCCCTACATTTAAAACATTTGTCACTATAATGGACTTGTTTTTTAAATACATTATTGACAGCGTTTCTTGTAGTGGTATTTCTTTGAACGGGAATTACTACCTAAAAGACGACGAAGAAATGATAAAGATGCTTGATACTGATACGGTTGTTTCTACGGATAATACCGAACATATCGTTGAACCAAGGGTTCTGAACAGTAGCACCGGAAGCTATGATTCCCTTGTTATTTTACCGGTAGATACAATAATACCATTTACAAAAGGAACAGGAGAAAACCTTGTTGAATATGGAATTGACGAAAACTATAAAGAAATAGTTCCAGGTCTTTTTTATAACGATCACAGCGGAGACGCTATTTTAAACGCAACATCTCCAGGGATAATAACAGGTGCGGATTATTTTAAAGATAAAGACAGGGATACAGAATATTCGTTTTCACTGTTTCTTGAAAATACATACCCAATTGGAAAGTACGATTATTATGTTGTTTTTAAAATTGGACTTCCAGAAATAACAGACAAAATACAATTTGACAATATTTACCTTGGAATAGACTCTGTAAATACCCAGTATAAAGCACCTTCTCTCGGAACTCCTTTTTATGACAAGTTCATAGAAATTAAAAGAAAAAGTTTTTACAATAGACTTTATGAACTTGAAGACATAACGTATGGTGGGGCACCAAGAAACTTACCAGATAATTATTATACGGTTCAGCAGTCAACAAAAAATGTATATCGATATTACAACGGTGGACATATTGGATTACAATCATACGACTTAGGAATATCAAAAAAAGAAGATTATGAGAGTGTTGAAAATTTGTTACTTTGTTTCAAAGTTGATATACCATCTACCCTTGAAGCAATGACTGTTTTAAACGTAACATTATTTAAGGAGCTCGCTATCGTGTTTGAAAAAGGGTTGTCTCTCGGCAAAGAGGTGTACGCATGATAGGCGGAAGGGTTTTTGGAGAAACAATACCAGGAAGATATGGTACTGCCGATTTAATTGACAACCCAATAATGTTGCTTGAATATATAAAGCGACAACAGAATTGGCAGGATAACAATGATGCTCCGTTAATTAAAACAGGGTCAGATATTGGGAGTTTTGACCACTCATCTCTTGACGAAATAAAAAATCTGAAAATTGCACGTCAGATTACCGATGAAAATTTGGCGTGGACAAAAAATATTTGCAAGTCTTTATGTGAAACATTTTACCTTGTGTCGTATCAAGATAAAGACGGGTATGAGTGTATCGATTATTTTTTACGAGAAGAAGCTCCAGGAGAAACAATTACTGTTTCAGATATTATTCCAGGAAGCCTTGGGATGATAGAAGAGCCTAAACCAGACATCATTTTTGTTATGCCATATCTTAATTATTCCTACGATTATGCTTTTTCAAAATACACAAAATCTCTTCAGGTATTACATGTTGACGATGAAGAGTCATGGAGTACAGAGTTTACCCCAGGATTTCAAAATAATGATGGAGAATTAATATGGAATAAGTGCAGGGCACTTTATTTTACTTATAGAAAAATAGAAAAAATACCACAAAACGTTTCAGACCAGGAATGGATTGTGGATTATGATACCGCACTTTGGAAAATAAATAAAATTATTGATTATCAATCACTAAAAGACTTTTCGTTTTCTGTTTATTATACAAAAGGAAGACTGTGGTATCCAGGGCAGCAAATATATATACAGTTTCCAAACGAGACAGATGGATTAATAATACGCTCTGTTATAACATCTGTACAAAAGAGCAAAAACAGGAATAATGTTTCCATTAAATTAAAAATGCTTGATCAAATCGATCCTACTGTATATTATACAATATACCAGCAATGTGACGGTTCGGTGCTTGAATGGCAGCCTACCGATGGATCAGATACAGAATTCCAGGAGAATTAAAATGGCAGAAAACGTAACACAAATAGAAGGCGCAACTGAAGTCGAAATATATTTAAGAAATTACCCATACGCCGCAGCGATTACCGATATGGCTGCACTATGCGAAATATATTTGACTGACCTTGACCGCAGGGCTTATAAAAACGCCGTCGGCTCTTTGAGAAAATATATGGAGGACTCAACAGGGTCGACGAATATACCAGAAAACAGACTGTTATATAGCGATGAAAACGGAAGGGTAACCTATGATGAAAACTTTACAATTAATGATGGCGTTATAACTCTGTTAAATGGAATAGGGTTAGGAAATGGGTGGGCTTGGGTTACAACGGGTACGTCGTGTTATTTATATAAAGATGGTGAATTTACGGGCTTTGGAATTGAAACTTAATTATATTTATATAAAGGAAAAGATATGACAACACTTGCGGAACTTAACCTAAAACTTTCCGATACGTTCGACAACATAAGAAATGATTTTAGGGCGTACCACATTAGGATTGTTGAGTTGCAGGGGCATATTGACATAATGAAACAAAAAATACTCGAACTCGAAAAAGAAAACGAAAAACTTATAAAAGGAGGTATCGGTGAGCACAAAAATAGGAAAGCCAGACAGAATAGATAGTTCCTTTTCGGCAGCTCTTTCAAGTTCTGGTTTTTGTGATATGCAGCGAATAGACATATCTGGTCATTCCGACGCCGAAATAGATATTGTTGCAGAGCTTGGTGGAAATGTAATTGTTAGAGGAGTTGTAAACGATTCAGGATCAGATGGATCAATTTATCTAATGACTCTTGAGAATGATAGCGATGGTTATATTGCATATCCTATGGCGGCAGGCGAAAAAGATGTACTGTTACTACCGATAACGCATGTAAGAAAAAGCGGGAGCATTTCTTCAGCAATCTTTAAATATCAAAAAATTAATAGCTAAGGAAGTAAAATGAAGCAACTATTATTACTATTGTTCCTTGTGTCAAATTTGTTTTCTTTTCATACCAGGGTTGACTCTCTTTGGGTATACAAGGCTATTAAGTTTATGGCTCCAAGTTTTGACAGCCTGCTGTATATTGATGCTGATGATTCGACGTTGAAGAATACCGGAATTTATTATAACAGGGTAAGTCAATATACGTACTTTCCGACTGGTATTGTTATTGACACACTAAACAGTGAAGCGGCAATAACCGTCAGATCTCCTAATTCTACGGAATATCCGAGCATACCATTAAAATTATATCCTGCATCAACAAATGAAAACGTTGGGCATGTAATAATTAATCCAATGCTTCAAGACACGTTTTATAATGGATCGTGGCTAAATAGAATTTCAACAGGTGGCGTAAGTATCGGTGGTCAGTTGTATGGGGAAACAAGAAAAAGCGAAATGATTGTTGGCGCTGAAGGGTTTTACTTTATAAACAGGTTCTACCATGCAGACGAAAATGATGGTTGTATCCACATAGACAACAGCCACAACTTGTATATAACAGATACAACTGGTGCTAATCTTGGACTAAGCCTAGCAGTAGGTGGATCACCAAATCCTACACGAGGAATTAGTCTTGGCGAAGACGGCTCTCACATTTACGACAGTCTATTTTTACATGGCATAAAAGAAGACTTGACAAGTGATACAGTAGATATATTGTTTATGAAACATGGCTACGAAGTTAAAAAAAGGTCGCTTGCTGATTTTGCCGATACAATAATTAAAATAATAGAAGCTACCGATACCGTGTATGTTGACTCGTCAAGAGCGGCATGGAAAGCCGATACTTTAGTATCAGACTCTTTACGACTAAGAGAATTGACTATATATGGATCTGACACGGTATCGACTGGAGAAATGTTTTACATAAAAAAAGCAGACACCGCAATAGCTGAAATAACGTTGTCTAATGCAAGGATAGCAATGGGCGGAATAGGCGGTACTGGTACAACAGGAAGAGGACTGCAATGGACGAGTACCACCGGTGCTGGTAATGCTCCGGTAACGTATAGCGGTGATGACGCTACATTTACTGACGATGTTACTGCTGATAGTGTAAAAGTTAGAACACTGGTTACTTCTGGCAACGTCGGAATAGGAACTACGACACCTACTGCAAAACTCCAGATTGAAGGAATACCCTCTAATACATTTGGAATTATAGCCGGAAATAATGTTACAGGCGGTGGAATGACAGACGACACCCGTAAATATTTGAGGATCGGGTGTCCGTCGTATGACATTGACGAAGAACCGGTTTCAATAATTACCGCCGATAATAATGGTACAGCAAACATCCTGCATGTAGGAGGTGGAGCAGCTTATGGAAACGCACCTACCGAGATAAATTTCAGAACAGCAGCGTTGAATACAATAATAGGCACTCTCAGGATGATCATTGATAGGGATGGCAAAGTCGGAATTGGAACCGATGCCCCTGCCGTAGAACTTCACGTCAACGGAACGATTCGGTCGGATGATTTGACCGCCTCAATGGTTGTAGTGACCGATGCAAATAAGAATCTGGTGTCAAGTAATAGACCTGTAGGCGAACTCGATTTTTTGTATAAAACACTTCGTGCGACTCAAACGCTTGTAGACGGAACGCCTACTGCGATGTTTGAGGTGTCAGTAACGTCAGGGTCTACGTGTGCAGGAAAGTTTTCGTATTCAATTAAAGCAACTTCAACTGGCTCTCACGCACAGTCAGTTGTAGGGGAAGTAATATTTAACTCCGCTTATGACGGACTTATAAATTGTGGTATTCTTGAAGGAGATAAGTTGTTCTCTGGAGCAGCGGGAACATCAATGCCGGTAGAATTTTCCATAGCAGCGAGCACAGACAAAGTAATTGTAAGTTGCAATGCAAATTCAAGTTTGACGAGCCCGACAATAACTATTACGCTTAAGCTTGAGATAGTTTCAAGTAATGGCATAGTTACCATACTATAAACAACAGGAGAAAGCAGATGAAAAAGAACAGCATTAAAGGAATAACGATCGTATTTATAATTTCTGTTTTTACCGTGATAACCGCTTTTTTTGCAGCGCGAGCGGCGATAATCGAAAATGTACTGTACCCGTGTATCGACATTAGGATACGGACTACAGTAGGAAAGTCTGTTGAACATCTTTATCTTTTTGAAGAAATGCGGGCTTTGCATTCTACTGATTCGATATTATGGAAAGCAAGTGGAAATATTATTGACCGTAAGTATCAATAACTAACTTAAATTCTATTAAAGGAGATATTATGGTTTTCGATGAAACATTAGGAAATGCAATACTAAGCTTGGTGTCAACCGCAATTGATGCAGGTTCAGCAGCAGGTGACATTCAATTTGCCACATCAGACGATTATACAACAATTCTTGCGACAATGGAACTAAATTATCCTTCATTTGGTTCCGCAGCAACAAAAGCAATGGCGCTTGACGTTGACACTGTTTTAAGCACTACCGTACTTGCAAAAGGAACAGCAGCATTTGCGAGGTTTCGTGACTCAAATGGTAATGCAAAATTGTCTAACCTGACGGTTGCAGCATCAGAAGTGAACATAAATTTTTCTGGTGGTGTCATTTGGGATATTGGAGGAGTTATTTATATGAACTCGTTTGAACTTACCGTACCATAAAAAGGAGCTTATCATGAATTTGAACAAGATCGATTTTAGTAAAATTATTAAGGTAAAAGCAAGTGGAACTTATGTGCCGCCACCAAGTAAAGAGGTAGAATACGATGAAGAAGACAAAACACACAAAAATATTCCGATTCAGTAAATATGAAGTTCCGGTAACAATAGAACTTGATGACGGAAATATAATCAATCAAGTTCTCTATTTTATCTATGATCCGAAAGATAAAGATATTGATAATGCAATTAATGCGGTAATTGCAAGAATAGAAAACAAAGTGCCTGAAGTATCAACAACAATTAGTTTTATTGATGTTGAAGCTATTTTGCTTAAAAAAGGTCTTATTATTCAAGGTGAGACCTGGATTGATTTTAAAGCTAAAGACCCAATTGTTCCAGTTGCAATGAAAAAGGAGACTGAATAATGGCTGATTTCTTGTCTGTAACATCTGGCGTTCAGAATGATGGAGCCACGTGGGGAAAGACATCCCCAGGTGAAAAAGGTACTGATTGGCCAGGGAACGCAGGAGACACGTTTACTGTTGCTGTTGGACATACTGTTACCTATAATGTTTCAGAAACAAATGAACTTGGTGCTGTAACAGTAAACGGTACACTTACTGCATCGCGCTCAATGTCAACAAAGATAACACTTGACAATACTTCATTATCTATTGGTGCAACAGGAGTATTTGATTTTGGAACTGAAGTTAGCCCGATACCTGTACCATACACTTGCGATGTTATATTTAACACGACAGGCGATAACGAACAAGGATTCGCCAATGCAAATGGTGGTGCCTATTCAATTTGTGGTGATCCTGATTACTGTTCCGTATGGGAATCGACACTTGCCAATAACGCTGAAAATACCGACAATGACGACACGATAATTACCAACGACGACATGGAAGGTGATTGGCAAATCGGTTATGAAATAACTATTCAACGTGAGCAGATGGGTGATTCATCGAGTCATACTGATGCTGTTGTCCATAGAACGATTACTGGTATATCAGGCACAACGATAACCCTTGACGCCACATTGACCGGAGTAACGACTGGAGTTGGAGATACTTGGGAAAGTAAAGTTGTTTGCGTTTCCCGAAACGTCAGAATATATAAAAAAGATGCCGTGACAGATATTCAATCAGCATCTCGGTATAATACTAATCGCCCGAAGTTTACCGACGGAACAACAGGGACTAACTCAAATTATATTAAAAATGCTCAAGTAACCGGATTTTACACTATTACGATACAAGGTGGCGCTTTTATTAATTGCGTTATTCGCCATGGAGAGAGGACTTTCAGCGGCAGCAACAACAATACCATAACCGGAAGCAATCTTTACGCATGTAACTATGGATTCTACGGCAGCAACAACAATACCATAACCGGAAGCAATCTTTACGCATGTAACTATGGATTCGGCAGCAGCAGCAGCAACAATACCATAACCGGAAGCAATCTTTACGCATGTAACACTGGATTCGGCAGCAGCAGCAGCAACAATACCATAACCGGAAACAATCTTTACGCATGTAACACTGGATTCGGCAGCAGCAGCAGCAACAATACGGTAAGCGGAAGTATTTACGCCTGCAATTATGGATTCTACAGCAGTAACAACAATATGGTAAGCGGAAAACTTGGATATACTCAAGAAGACGCGTCAAGTCCTAATACCTATGACATAAGGGCATCAAGTATTACTTGTTTAAACGTAAAAATGCCGGCAGCAGGATTAGTTTTTTATGATCGTAATACCATTAGCGGTGTTTCTGAAGTAATGTCAGAGCATCACAACAGAGAGTTGAACTCACATTTAATATATAGAAATATGGGAGATGTAGTAAAGACTTCCTGTGATGGCGAGGGAACTTCCCCATTTGTTGATCCCGATGGTGGAAGCGCTGACTGCATTGAAGTGAGCAACCTACAATCAAATCTATCAAATTTTGATTGCATAAAAGTATTTTTACCATATCGCAACCAGATTTATGCTCAGTCTTCTGTAGAAAAAACGTACACCCTTAAAATT
>JBBACM010000009.1:0-25326 GCA_041657045.1 Minisyncoccota bacterium | reverse complement strand
GATAATCGGATAGGCCTTTATTAAATCGTAGTAATAATCCAACAATTCAGACCTCGAAAATACTCCTGTTTTCAGTCCGTAATATCCCTCACTCGCCCCCCCCTCTTTTTTATAAAACTGGGTTGAGGCAACGTCTAAAATAATCTTCACCTTGTCTCCGTAATATTCTGTGTCATTAATTGATTTTGTAATCAAACCAAGAGCGACTTCCGGGACCTCAATAGACGGAGCAAAACCACCCTCATCGCCGACATTGATAGGAAATTCAGGATAACTTTCCTTTAATATTTTTTTAAGCTTATAATAAACTTCCGAACCTGCTTGCAAATTCTCTCTGAAAGTTTCTAATTGAGGGACAATCATAAATTCCTGAAAATCAAGATTATTATCGGCATGAGCCCCTCCGTTGATAATATTAAAGGCTGGCTTGGGAAGCTTTAAATCATTATTCCCGAACAGCTCGGCAATATATTCATATAGCTCTATATCTTTAAACCCGGCCCCAGCTCGACAAACAGCCATGGAGGTTCCCACAACTGCGTTGCCGCCCAAATTATATTTTCCATCGGTCCCGTCTAAAGCAATCATCACTTCATCAATTTCCTTTTGATTGCAGCAATCCATTCCTATAAGCTTTGGTCCGATTATTTCATTAACACTCTTAATCGCTTTTAAGACTCCCTTACCACCGTATCTATTGCCTCCGTCTCTTAGTTCAAATGCCTCTTTAGCTCCGGTTGAAGCTCCTGAAGGAACAGAAGATGTATATATTCCTTTTTCTGTGGCACACTCAACCTCGAGGGTCGGATTGCCCCTTGAATCTAATATTTCTCTTGCCCTTATATTTTTAATTTGATTGCTCATTTATTTAGATATTTATATGCATAAATTACTGCTTGAGCTCCCTCTCCACAGGCGACGACAACCTGCTTTACCTTTCCGGCGTTGACATCTCCCACGGCAAACAGCCCGGGAATTTTTGTTTCAAATGTTTCAAAATTAATAATAATCTCCTTCCTATCATTTAATTCTACCATATTTTTAAGAAAAGAGGTTGCGGGCTGATATCCGACCTGAATAAACACCCCCTCAACACCAAGAGTCTTCTCGTCGCCCGTAATTCTGTCTTTAAAAACAATCTGATTAACAAAGTCTGCTCCCTTTATTTCTTTTAATTCAGCTGAAGTTATTATTTCCACCTTTCCGGAAGAAAAAACCTTTTGGCAATTTTCATCGCAAGCTCTTAATCTATCTGCAAACTCAAAAATATATATTTTCTTTGCATAATTAGTTAAAAAAAGGGCCGTTTCAAATCCAGCATCCCCTCCCCCGATGACAGCAACGTTTTTTTGATTAAACATCGGGCCGTCACAAGTGGTGCAATAACTTACTCCTTTCCCCAAATATTTTTCTTCTCCCGGAACATCAAGTCTTCTCGGTTCGGAACCGGTAGCGACTATCACTATCTTCGATTCAAGCTTCTGTCCATCCCTTGTAAAAACAAAAAAAGAATCCCCTTCTTTCTTTATTTCATCAACCTCTTCATTTAAAACTTTGACTCCCTTCTTTCTCATTTGGTCTTCGAATTTGGAAATCAATTCAAGGCCAGAAATACTTTCAAACCCGGGATAATTTTCAATATTAACTGCCTTATGCGCCATTTGTCCGCCGAATTCTTTAGTCACGACCAAAGTCTCCATTTTCTGTCTGGCTGCATATATTGCGGCCGTCATTCCTGCCGGACCGCCTCCGATAATAATTAAATCGTACATCATTATTTTATATCCTTTAATGCTTCTTTGGCTTTAGGACCAAATTCGGGGTGTGCCATTAAAAGAGTCAGGAAGGACTTAAACCAAGTGTTTTTATCTCCGCACTCAAGCCATTCTCCTTTTATCTCGTAGCCATAGATAACTTTGCCTTCTTCAGCCATTTCTCCTAAAACCTGGCTGATTGAATAATCGTTAAGCCTCATTGATTTGTCTTTTTCTATTCTTTCAAAAACTTCCGGAGTAATAATGTATCTTCCCAAAATGACCAAATCGGAAGGAGGTTCTCCTTTGGGCTTTTCAACCACTTTTCTAATCTTGTAAACATTGTTGGCAATCTTTTCAACTGCAACTACTCCGTATTTCGACAGCTTGTCTCTGGGCATCCTTTTCAAAGCGACAACCGGTCTCTGACAAGTTTCATAGACTTCCTTTAGTTGCTGAAAGCCAGGAATTTCATTGGAATAGATAACATCGTCGCAGAAAAACACTCCAACCGGATCCTTTCCGGCGAATTTTTTCGCCTGGCAGATAGCATCAACATTTCCCGATGCTTTTTTCTGGATTGAATAAGTAAACTTGATAAGTTTTGAAATTTCGTTCAGATTTTTAACCATTTCTAGTTCTTCTTTTTTATTCCTCTCGCGCAAAAGAGCTTCCAATTCCGGGTTAGAGCTAAAATATGCTGACACATCTTTTTGATTCTTCCTGGTAACTAATTCTATTTCCTTTATACCTGATAAAAGAGCCTCTTCAACGGAATAATGTATTAAAGGCTTATCAACCAAAGGAATCAATTCCTTGCTGACAACTTTTGATAAAGGAAGAAATCTGGTTCCCATTCCGGCTATAGGAAATATTGCTTTCTTGACTGTTTTTTTCATAGATTATTTTTTTCTTTTGACTTTCTTAAAAATGCAGGGATATCGAATATCTTTTCTTCTTCTTCTTCTTTTTCTTCTTCTTTTTTTTCAGCCTCCTTTATTTGAAGAGCACTCCTTCTAACTTCAACTTCCTTTTCCTCTTTTTTTTCAGTTTTTTGTTTTTTAACCGTGATACTTTTTTTCTTTGTTGTCTTTTTCATTTTCTTCTTTGTTGTCTTTTTCTCAGCCTCTCCGCTAGTTGCTAAAATCGTTAACTTTATGTCGTTTCTTAATTTGGGATTTTGCGTTAAGCCGAAAATAATTTTAGCATTAGGTGCAAGCTCTCCTATCCTTTCGCTAACCTGGGACAATAACTGTAGCGACAATTCTTTTGAGGCCTCAACATTAAACATAACATTGTCGGCATTTTCAAAACGATATTCAAGAATAGGGTTTTTTAACAGCACCTTGCTGATATCTTCAATGTTTTGATTTGACTTAACCTTACAAAAATTAAGATAGGCTATTTTCCTTTTACCCTCCATTATGGTTTTAATGTCAGCCCAGTCGATATTTATAAGCCCGGGAGAATAGATGGTCCTCAATAAACCCTCTAAAGACTCGGCCAACCTGTCATTCAATAAATTTAAAGAATCGGCAAAAGAAACTTCTTCTTTAGTCAAAGAAAATATTTTTTCATTTGGTAGAACCATAAAAGCATTGAGTCCATCTTTTATCTTTTCCAATGATTTCATCGCCACGTCCATCTTCTTTTTCCCCTCAAAAACAAAAGGAAGAGTAAAAATACCCAAGGTATTAAGGCCCATCTCATCAGCAATCTTGGTTAAAACCGGAGTGGCGCCAGTACCGGTACCTCCTCCAAGAGAAGAAATAAAAATATATAAATCTTTGCCGTCGGAAAACAATTCTTTCAGTTTCTCAATATCTTCCTTAGCCGCCCGCTCTCCCACTTCCACATCTCTTCCTGTCCCCAAGCCTCTCGTCAATTTATTTCCAAAAGAAACAATCTTCAAGGCTTTAGGCAAAGACTTCAGCGCCTGATTGTCGGTATTTAACGCAACAAATTCGACTTTCTGGGCCGAAAAATCCTTTAACTTTTTAAAAAGTTCGGCAATTATATTGCCTCCGCCTCCGCCGATTCCGATAACCTTTATCTTTACCTTTTTTGCGGTTGATTCATTGTCTTTGCCAGAAATCAATTTTTCTGCAATGTCAAACTTTTTTATTTTTTTAATGCTTTTTTTGGATTTTTTCATTTTTTTATATTATACCCTCCTATCACCCTATTTTCAATTTATTCATGACTTCTTCTAATTCTTTATCGCTCACGTTATCTTTGCTTATAGCCGCACTACTAAAACAGATGGAATCGTCTTTTCTTCTCGGTATAACATGTAGATGAAAATGAAAAACAGACTGTTCGGCATGAATTCCGCTGGCGTGATATAAATTGACTCCGTCGACGCCGAGATTGTCTTTCATCTTCTGGGCAATAGTTTTTGCAACGTTGCTAATTTTGTCCAGAGTCGCCTCATCTATTTCAAAAATATCGGCAATATGGTTTTTGGGAATAACCAAAGTATGTCCCTTACTCATCGGATGGACATCTAGAAAAGCCAAAACCGAATCGTCTTCATACACCTTATAGCTCGGTATTTCTTTTTTGATTATTTTGCAAAAAAGGCATTCTTCCATATATTTTTATTATTGTTCTAACTCTCCGCAAGAAACACTGACATCAAATTTGTCGCTGGCCATGGGCATCCCTTGCTCATCCTTCCAAATAGTTGTTTTCAAAACACAAACAGCTTTTTCTTTTTTATAGCCGGAATTCCCCGAAAGAGTCGATGGGTCGACATTAAAAGACTCTACCTTAAATCCATTTTCTTCAAAGTATTTTTTGACCGAATCAATATCTTTATTACTTGCACCGGAAGCGGAAAATCCTTTGCCGACAATCGTTTTTGAACCGGATTGCTCCCCGTCAGTTTCAAATATCCAAGTAAAATTATTCACGGAAATGTTTGAAAACTTAATTCCCGTCTGTTCGCTAAGACTTCTTAATGTCCCGAAAGACGGATCGTCTGCTCCTTTGCTGAAAAAGACGAAATAGATGCCGGAGATTACTAAAATAAAAATAATAACGATAAATAATATATCTCTGTTCATGTTTTTAAATATATTCTCTAGTTCCGAATAATCCGAACAAGCTAAAAATAGCAAAAAGTGGCGTAAGCCCGGGGATGAGACCCAATAGGCCGAACAAACCTAAAAAACCGAGTTTCCATAGGTCTTCCGGCTCCTTGGTAATGATAAATTCCATTAAACTGTAGGCGAAAAGAAAGAAAAAAACGATAAAAGACAATGCTGCCAAGCCAAAAAAGAACCACTCTGTTTTTGCCGCCAGCATAGAAACAAAGCTATGAGCCAGGATAGAAACTGCACTTAAAAGAAATGAGAAATAAGCATATTGTATTCTTCTAGTCATATGGTTTAACTATTAATCTATTATCTAATAATATATACCATTTTAAACATTAAGAAAAGAGGGAGGTTATATTATAAAATACCAACCGCAACCCATTTGTCAAATCAATGACTCTAACAAAAAACCGGCTAAAAAGCCGGCTATTGATTTCATTAAGGCTTAACCAGTGTACTCACAAATACTCCGATGTAATAGGGCCAAATAACTAAAGCCAATACCCCGTTCCAAAATTGCAGATGCAGGAAACCGATGGTAAAGAGCCATCCGGCAAACCATGAAAACGCCAAAGGATTATTGGTTTCTACTTTTATTTTTTCCATATTTTTTAATTTTTAAATTTATTGAATACATAACCTGACAGGCTGCCAAAGGCTGCAAGGAAAATAATAAACATGAACAGCCATCCGATAAAAGGAACAAAAGATATTGTACCGAATATCAAAACTGCCAAAATGACTATCCACCAATTGAGTTCGTATTTATCCCTCTTGAAGATGTACTTCATGCACAATTGAGCGAAAATCAAATTAGCCACGACTGAAGATATGATTAAGAGTATGGCATACAAGAATCCTGCGATTACTCCCAAAATAGTCCCGATGATTGTAATGAAGCTTAAAATAATTGCAGCCGGTATAACGACGAGGAATATAAAACCTTTGCCCGTATTCTTCCAAAAATTAGAAACGCCTTCCTTAATAATCGCCTCGGATTGATTCCTGAAAAAGTAAATAATTACCAAGGCTGCAATGATTATCATCATTAATTTTACTATTAATCCCATCGTGATAAAACCTAAAAACAATCCTGCGCCGGGCATATCTTTCTTTGCCGGCATGGTCGTTTTGTTAAAATTAACTGCTCCGCCAATTGTAGAGCCTTGTTCTAAAACGGCTTCTGTCGGAGAATAGTAATCAAAACTTCCTGTGATTACTGCATTCGGCCCCAACTTTATACTCTTAGCCTCAACTGATAAATCTCCATTAACTTTTCCATTTATATATACGTCTCCGCCCCTTATAGATAATCTTCCGTTGTTCTCACCACTATAATTAATGTTCCCACCGGCTATTTCGACATCCTTGCCGATAATTGAACCCGGCAGAATACTTACCTGCCCTCCTGCGACAAGCAGGTCTCCTCCTACTGAATTGGATATTATAATGTTGCCGCCGGCAAGCCTCTCGTCTCCACTAACTTTTCCATTTATATTCAAAGTTCCTCCGAATGACATTAGGTCTCCTCCTACCGGACCGGATACAACTACATTGCCTCCGAAGATGAACAGGTCTCCTGCTACTTGTCCCGATACATTAACATCAGAACCAGCAGCGTATAGATTGTCATCTATAGTCAAGCCTGGTGCGAGATAGTAACTCTTGTCGCCTTTAATTGTAGCGCCATGAACCAAAAAAGGCACAACGATAAAGGCTACTGCCAAGATGATAGAGAATAATTTTTTACTCATATTCTTTGTTATTTATTATTACTATTCAAATTATATCATAAATAAAAAACGACTGAAAGTCGATATTAAATTTACTCTGTAGGCGGGACAAACTTGGAACATTTTTGGAATTAAATCGTGTATAAAAGATGAAGGTTTGCATAATATGCAAACCTTTTAGTGCCTTCTTAGTACCAACCAAGCTACTGCGGAGAGACTAAGAAAAGCAATTAATGCCATATAACCTATCTTCTCACCTCCGTTATTAAATAAATTGTATATACAAAATTCTATCCTGTCAATTAATTTTTAAATTATATAAAAAAGACTATATAACCATTATTTAATAATGAATACATAGTCTTTATCTTTTTGCATGACGCCAAGACTACTTTAAGTCTTTTAATAATTTTTTGATGCTTTCGGGAGACATGTTTATCTCCTGCGAAATTTTCTCTAACTCTGCTTGGCGGTCTGCCGCTGTGCCGGTAAATAAGTTGCAACAACTAATGTCGTTTTCGTACAAACGGAATGCAACAATTACTTTCTCATTAAAATGCCAAGCATACAAAAACATCATTTCATCGGGAACCTTTAACTCTTCCGCAAGAACTGAAATGTTTTTTTCAAATGTCTTACCATTACGACAAAAGTCCTTGCAGATTTCGTCAGATTTCTTGCCTTTAATTTTTTTAAGGCGTTTTTTGATTTCTTCCGAAATCTTCCGGTTAACATACCGCGCAATGTAGTCGTATGGCATGCTTAGTTCTTCAGAGAACAGACGAGTATTCTCTTCAAGGGTTTTACCTTTAAGGTCAAGCCCTACACAAAGGTTTTTGATCTGCTCTAGAATCTCCGAATTTTTCTCTAATGCGATACCAAATTTTTTATGCAGTTCTTTCCTAACCCCATGATTAGCGCTCATAAAATTACCACTGTCAGTCTACCAAAAAAAGTAGCGATTGGCAAATAAGCGCACAAAATTTTCTTATCTGTTCGGTAAGTGGGACGAACTTGGAACCTTTTTAAGACTGAACGATTTATTAAAAAAAGATGTCAACCCACATTAAGTTGACTTTGAATAGCTGAGAAACTCAACGATTCGTTTTGGTATGTTTTTTGCTGGTTGCCGCTCGTTCTTGAAGAATCTCGTGAATGATGTGCTCGTCGGAATCGCTCGGCGGTGACTCAAAAGCAGAATCACATAAATCATCTTCATCTGCATCGCTTAACGATGCGAGAAATCTTGCCACTTCTTCAATCATTTTTTTCAGCTCTTCTGTGGAAAGTTTTGATAGCTCAGATTTTCTCTTGCGAGCTCTCAAGGCTCTTTCCCATTCGCTTGGGAAACAGCTGTAATGATTGAACAATTCTTCCCTTAGCTGCTTCTTTGCGGCCAAGATTTCCTCAATCTGTTCAATGGTCAGCTCTGAAATATCTAATATCAAGAGAGACCATAATTTTTCAAGATTAATCTGTTCTTTGTCCTTCAAAGGATACCACCCCTTTGTTGCAATAAACATAACAAAACTTATAAAAAAGTCAAGTTTTAAAGGAAGGAATAATTAAGTTTCTATAATTTTTAGATGATTCGGTAAGCAGGACGAACTTGGAACCTTTATGACTCTAGATATAACTATTACTTAACGATAATTATTCCAAGTTGTTAGCTCGTTACAATCTATTGACACGATGGATTAATTATTATATATTATTTTTAATCTCGGGAGGGATGTTTAATGAAAAATGTTGCTATCGTTGTATTAGTAGTCATGGTAATTTTTGTCTTTTTCGCAGGGTGCTTAACACCTACGCCAGCCGATCCTATTCGTGCAGATATTAATAGTGACAACTCTACAGAATTTATCTATCTCGAAATGGACGAATCAAAGGCTGGAAATGACTGGGACCTGAAGGCCATGAAAGGATACGGAAAGGAACATCTTTCCGCACCAACTGTCATAATGTCGTTTGAAACTAAGCCGGAAAATCTCGGAATCGAGGATTACAATGGCGACGGAATCAATGACGTAGTTTTTCTCATTATTAACAGAAGCGCTGCTGGTAATGACAGATATTACGATTGGCACCTTATGGTGACGCTCGGCACTGAGAGTGGTCAATTCCTCAAACCCAAAATCATAGCCACTTTTGAAAGACAACCGGGTAGCCCTTAGCTCTTTTTTAAAACCGTACAGGAAAATCTTGTACGGTTTCATCTTTTCTCAAAAGCTCGGGCAATAGGATTCGAACCAAAAAATAGTAAATTTGTTCGGAAGTAGGGACTCGAACCCCAATTCCCAGGGCCAGAACCTGGTGTCCTACCATTAGACGACCTCCGAATAAAATCAATCTTTCAAATACTTTCTAACAGCAAAATAGGAAGAAAGCAAGCCCAAGCCAACTCCGACTAGTAACTGAAGCAATATTATCGCAATAACGTTTGCCTTAAAAAAGGCAAGGCAGTCAAATCCTATAAACAAGGATGATAATTGATTGTTTAAAAGGAATAAAGTTATAGTCATGAGCATAAAAGACAAGATGGCGGCAAAGAATCCGCACAAAAATCCTTGAACTAAGAACGGCCCACGGATAAAGCTGTTTTTCGCTCCGACCAGCCTCATTATTTCTATTTCTTCTTTTTGCGAATAGATGCTCAATCTCAAAGTATTAAAAGTAACGATAATAGCAATCAAACTCAAGAAAAAAGTCAAAGAAAATCCCAGCAATTGGACGCTATGAGTTATTTCTCCTAATTTATCAATCATCACTCCCCTTTTGTAGTCATTGACCTCACTAATCAAATCTTTATATTCATCTTTTTTCAAATACTCGGAAACTGCCTTATATTGCGACGGCTCCTTAGTTTGAATCCTTAATGAAGGAAGGAAAGGATTGACACTAAGCAAGCCCAAGGCTTCCATATACTGGTCGCCCTCATGAGCCTCGACAAAAGCATTGTACGCATCCTCTGGAGAAATGTAATCAACTTTTTTAACTTCAGAAAGCTTAATCAAATCTTCTCTGATTTGAAGAATCGTATCTCTTGCAACTTCAGCCTTGAAAGTAACTGAAATATCTATCTTATCTTCCAATTGCTGAGTCAAATAGGAAACGCCTCCCTGAAAAAAGAAAAGGGATGTTCCCAAAACGACAGCGATAAAAATGACCAAAGAGGTGGCAAAGGTCAAAAAGCCCTGTCTCATAAAACCATCCCATCCGCTTTTAAATATTTTCTTTAAATAGTTTATCATATTTTATAAAGAGAAAACTCCTTTTTCTTCATCTCTGATTATTCTTCCGTTTTCTAAGGTTATTACCCTTTTTTCTAATGCGTTGACTGTTTCCCTGCTGTGAGTCGAGAGAATAACCGTCGAACCGGCTTCGTTTATCTTCAAAAGTATCTTTATAATATCCCTTGTGTGATAAGGGTCAAGGTTTCCAGTCGGCTCATCAGCCAAAATTATTTCCGGCCTGTGAATCAACGCCCTTGCAATCGAGGCTCTTTGCTTTTCTCCGCCTGACAATTCTTTAGGTAGACAGTTGACCCTGCCTTCAAGACCGACTAATTCCAATACTTGCATAACTTCATCTTTAACCAATTTTTCATTGAAATCAAAAGCTTGCAAGGCGTAAGCTACGTTTTCATAAACAGTCTTATATGAAAGAAGCTTGTAGTCTTGAAAAATAAATCCTATCTTCTGCCTGATTGAATACGCATCGCTCTTTTTGACATCAAGCGTATTAATATCGTCGAACATCACCACTCCGGAACTCGGCTTCTCTTCGCAGGAGATAAGTTTTAAAATGGTTGTCTTTCCTGCGCCAGAACGCCCGCAGAGAGTAACAAATTCACCTGTTTTAACTTCAAAAGACACATTTTGCAAGGCAACTTTTGCTTCCTTGAATAAATTAGGCGAATATTCTTTTGTAACGTTTTTAAATTCTATCATTATAGTTTTATTTCTGCTTCTATAAACTCATCTAAGTCTCCGTCAAGAATTTTATCAGGTTGAGTTGACTCTATCCCCGTTCTTGTGTCCTTTACTAATTTATAAGGATGAAGAACATAAGAACGAATCTGATTGCCCCAACTGGCCGATATTTTTTCTCCCTTTATCTTTGACAATTCTTTTTCCTGATTTTCCAGATTGTGCTGATATAATTTGGAATACAGCATTTTCATCGCTCTTTCCTTGTTCTTTCCCTGTAGCCTTTCTGACTGGCAAGTCACGACTATCCCTGTCGGGATGTGCGTTATCCTAACCGCCGATTCTCTTTTATTTACATACTGTCCTCCCGGACCGGAAGATTTATAAAAATCAACTCTCAAATCGTCATGCTTCACTTCCATCTCCCCTTCTTCTATTTCCGGTAAAACTTCGACTAGAGCGAAGGAGGTATGCCTTAATTTTTGAGCCGAAAAAGGAGAAATTCTTACCAACCTGTGGACTCCCGTTTCTTTTTTAAGCAATCCGTAAGCGTATTTTCCGTTTATAGCCATCGCTACCGATTTTATTCCCTTCCTTCCTTCATCTCCCATTTCTCCCAAAGATTCATCTAATATTTCCTTCTTAAAATTCTTAGTTTCGCAATACCTCTCATACATTCTTAAGAGCATACCTGCCCAATCTTGGGCATCCTGCCCTCCCGCCCCTGAATATATTGATAATATAGCGTTGCCCTTGTCGTACTTTCCGCTGAAATATGTTTCCTTTTCCTTTTCTTTTATTTTTTTCAGAACACCCTCTATCTCATTATACAATTCTTCCTCATCAAGTATTTCTATTTCTTTCAATTCCCTGATATCGTTCAAATTTTTGTTAATTTGTTCAATTGATTCTATCGTTTCTTTCAAGTCGGCCAATTCCTGCGAAACTTTTTTGGCTCTTTCGTTATTGTCCCAAAAAACTGGCTTTTCTGTTTCTTTTTCTAATTCAATTGCTCTTTTCTTAATTTTAGTTAAGTCAAAGACGGTCCTCTAAAACGAGGATTCTTTTACTCAACTCTTCAATTGTCTTTTCTGTTTCCATAATCATTTTTTAAAAAATCATTGCCTATGCCGATAATTTTCCCTCCTGCCCACAAAAGAAAAGAGGCAAACATCATCCAGGAAGAAATATTCAATAATTGGGTAACGGTGTTTTCAGGAATTAACTGCCCTATCTGCTCCTTAATAACTTTTCCGACTTGGTCTTGAATTGTATCGCCTGTCGCGGGAACATTATTTTGAGTTGGCGTGCTTTCGATAAAAACCTGCGGAAATTCTTTTTGCGCAGTAAAATAATAATAGGAAGAAGAAATATCCCAGAATACTAATCCAAGTCCTAAGATTACTAAGACCCAGCCGAGAAATTGCCTAACGGTAAATTCCATAATTAATAATGAATTATTTTACTTCTTCATTATACCAACATTTTCACAAAAAGAAAACACTTTACAATTAAAATTTTTCAGAAAATCATTTTCCCGCACTTACTTTGAGAGGCTTTAATGTTTTCTTTCTGCTAAAAGTGGTTCTTAATATAATTTCGTCCTTTTCAGCGTCAACAGAAATAGTATCTCCATCTTTAATTTCATTAGTTACTATTTTTAAAGCCATGGGGTTCAATATTAACTTCTGAATAATTCTCTTTAAAGGCCTTGCTCCTAAATTAGGATCGAATCCCTGTCTCGCCAAAGACTGTTTGGCTTTTTCTGAAACAATAATCTTGATTTCTTTTTTGAATAATCTCTTTTGAACCTTGTTCAATTCCAAGTCAACTATTTGTTTTATTTCTTCCGGTCCGAGATAGTCAAAAATAACTATTTCATCAATTCTGTTTATAAACTCCGGCTTGAACTTTTCCTTTAAAGACGCTTGAATTTTGTCCTTCAAACCTTCTTTCTGGCTGACTTTTCCGTTATCAACAAATCCCAAAGGAGCTTCTTTGGCAATTATCTCTGAACCAACATTAGAGGTCATAATTAAAATTGTATTCTTGAAAGAAACAGCTCTGCCTTTGGCATCGGTCAATCTTCCATCTTCAAGAACCTGAAGCAGAATATTAAAAACTTCGGGATGCGCCTTCTCAATTTCATCTAAAAGAATAACACTATACGGCCTTCTCCTTACCTTTTCAGTCAGCTGGCCTCCTTCTTCAAAACCGACATATCCGGGAGGGCTACCGATCATCTTTGAAACATCAAATTTTTCCATGTATTCTGACATATCCACCCTTATCATCGCATTCTCGTCATTAAACAAGAATTCGGCCAAAGCTTTAGCAGTTTCCGTTTTTCCCACTCCGGTCGGACCCAAGAACATGAAAGAACCCAAAGGCCTTGATTCTTCAGAAATGCCTGCCCTGGATCTTCTAATGGCATTAGAAACAGCCTTGATGGCTTCTTCCTGGTCGATTATCCTTTTGCCCAATTCTTTCTCCATGTTTTCTAATTTGTAAACTTCTGACTCCATCAATCTCATGACAGGAATTCCCGTCCATCTGGAAACAACCCTTGAAATTTCTTCCGGCCCGATCTCCTGTTTCAATATTGGATTATTTTTTTGAAGCCTGACTAATTTGTCTTCCTGTTTTTTTAATTTTGTAAATAAATCCGGTAAAGTTCCATATTTAATCTCTGCAACTTTCTGCAAGTCGCCGTCCTTCAATAATCTTTCTAGCTGATATTTTTCTTTTTCAATATTTTCTTTTAAGCTTTTAATGTTTGAAATGGTTTCTTTTTCTGTCTTCCATCTCATCGAAAAAGCATTGGCCCTTTCCGAAAGTTCGGACAATTCCCTGTTGATTGTTTTTTCTCTCCTCTCAAATGATTCTTTTTCTTTGGGAGAAGAATTTTGCAATTCTTTTTTAACCGCTTCCCTTTCGATCTCAAATTTTTGAATTTCTTTTTTCAAATCTTCAAGTTCTATGGGATTTGATTCTATTTCCAGTCGTAAAGCCGAAGAAGCTTCGTCCATTAGGTCGACAGCCTTGTCCGGTAAAAACCTATCGGTTATATATCGAGCTGACAACTCAGCTGCCGCAACCAAGGCCGAGTCTTTTATCTTCAAGCCGTGATGTAATTCGTACTTCTCTTTAATACCCCTTAA
Organism: Minisyncoccota bacterium; assembly: GCA_041657045.1. Lineage (GTDB taxonomy): Bacteria > Patescibacteriota > Minisyncoccia > Minisyncoccales > Minisyncoccaceae > UBA2211. The sequence continues at coordinate 11,645 of JBBACM010000009.1, read as the reverse complement.
AATAGATATCGTATCTTCGATTGAAGGCTCGACAACGTAAATAGGCTGGAATCTTCTTTCCAGGGCCGCATCGGTTTCAATATATTTTTGATATTCCTTTAATGTGGTTGCTCCGATAGCGTGCAATTCTCCCTTGGATAAAGCGGGCTTCATAAGATTTGAAGCGTCAACCGCTCCTTCGGCCGAACCGGCTCCGATTATAGTATGTAACTCATCGATAAACAGCAAATATTTTCCTTCTCCTCTTTTTATCTCCTCTAAAAGCATTTTTACTCTTTCCTCAAACTCTCCCCTGTATCTGGTTCCGGCAATCATCGCTCCCAAATCAAGACTCACAACTTCTTTGTCTTTCAGGCTTTCAGGGACTTCTCCCTTTACTATCCTTTGGGCCAAACCTTCAACAATTGCAGTTTTACCAACACCGGGTTCTCCGATTAGAACGGGGTTATTTTTAGTTCTCCTGGATAAAATCTGCATCAGCCTTCTGATTTCATCATCGCGGCCGACAACCGGGTCAAGTTTTCCTTTCTTGGCCAGATTGGTTAGATTTCTGGTATAGTTTTCAAAAACTTTGTATCTGGCTTCTGGATTAGGAGAGGTTATTTTTTCTCCGCCTCTTAATTGGCTGAATATTTTTTGAGCAGAATAATAATCAAGTTTTTCTTTATTTTCTTCTGCGCCAAAAGCTTTCAAGTAATTAGCTTTTGATAAAACTTCTCCAGATAGAGTTCTGATTCCTAGCATTCCCAAGAACAGATGCTCAAGAGAGACAAATTCGTCACCCATGCTAAAAGATTCTTCTTTGGCCTTTTCCAAGACATTAGCCATGTCTTGCGTTAGATAAAACTGTCCCATCGGCTGGGTATTGGAAGCGGGTGGTATTTGATTCAAAGCACCCCTCGTCTTTTTGACCAAATCTTCTATATCAACGTTTATTTTATTCAAATAGTTTAGAACAATATTATCTTGGTCCGAAAGGATTGAAGAAAGCAAATGCAGAGCATCAATATGCTGCTGACCCATATCCCTCGCCAGATTTTGAGCATGCATTACTATTTTTTGAGCTTTATTTGTAAAATTTATACCGTCCATATTTTTTAAAATTAGAAAGGTTTCTTACTTATCAATCATACATCGAAAGTGATAAAAATGCAAATAAAAAAAGACCCGCAACTAATTAAGATTTTTCTTAAAAAAGTTTGGGGTCATAGGTATATCTTGATATTGATACACCTTTTCCCTATTCTTTCGTGAAACGAATAGGTTGGCTCGGTTCTTCCAAAAAGGAGAACCAATTTACCGACTGTTCCCAAGTTCGGGGGAAAGTAGATAAATTTTGTCGCTCCTACGGAACGGCCTGGGGCAATCCAATAGGAGTTTCTATCTCGACACCCTTTACGGCGGCAAGGTCTGTACCATGTTCACAAACAGCGTTCAATATCTGCTCGCGATTGAAAGAGACAAACTCTCTCAATATTTTGGAAGCTTTGCTTTCCACGGAGGGAACGAAAACCATTCCCTCACCTGAAACAATCCTCGACATCATGATGTTTACATTATACAATATCTATATATTTTGTCAAGTAAACATATAAACACCCTAAATCATCTATTTTGATATAAAAAAATAAACTATTTATAGCTTATTCTATTTTGTAGGCGTCTTTGTTGACTATTATTTTGAACTTAGCACCTTTTCCTGGCTCCCCCACTTCAGATATTTGCATACCGGTATCTCCAAGAATTTCTTTAACCAGGAATAAACCCATTCCTGTATTTTTCCCGAATCCTTTTTCAAAAATTCTTTCCTTTTCTTCCAAAGAAATTCCTTTGCCGTTATCTTCGAAAGTAATGACAAGTTGCTCATCGATTTGGAAATAAATTTTCACTTCAGAGGCTCCTCCGTGACGAGCCGCATTATCAAATAAGTTTTCCCAAACCATGAAAATAAATGGGCTGGCATAGAGGTTTATATTGTTCATCCCGTCTCCAATAATTATCTTCATGCTTAGGGGCTTCCTACACTCCTTGTACCCCCCCAAAAAAGATTGCCAAACTGGACCTAAATCCATATCATTGTATTTTCTCGATAAAACATTCAAAGAATTAATATCCTCACAGCTCGACCTTATCGCTTCTAAGGACTTACCTTCTTTGCTTTGGCTGTCAAACTTAAAAATTAATAACTCCGTATAGCCACCGATAACAGTCATTTTGTTAATAAGACTGTGTCTTATGGAGTTATTAAAAATCCTCAATCTTTCCAAATTCCTTGATGCTTTCAATAAATTCAACTTTTCATCTTCTGACATAATAACATCACCCTAGACTGCCTACACGACAGCCTGGCTTAAAAAGACTGATATCTTCTGAAGTCAGACTGCCAATATTTAAAGTAACTTTATATGGAAATAGTATAAAACTATTAAGGCCATATGTCAATACGACAAAAAATCCTTTAATTTCTTAATTGCTTCTTTTCTCATAAACTTCGACGTTTTTTCTTCATCCGTCAATTCGGCAAAAGTTTTATTGTATCCCTCGGGAATGAATATCGGGTCCCAGCCAAAACCATTATTTCCTTTGGGTTCCACCGTTATCTTCCCTTCTGTTTCTCCTATAAACGTTTTTAAATCTTTGCTATCGAAATAAGCAATACAAGTTACAGCCTTGGCCTTTCTATTTTCTTTTACCAAAGAACAGATTTGTTCCAGAGATAGTTTCTTAACAAAAAACTTAATTAAAGCTCCGGGCAATCCCTTTAGCTCTTCAAAATACAAGCCCGTGTCTTCAACAATTACCGGCTCTTTTAATATTTCATATGCCTGCTTTGCTTTGTGTTTAGCAACCTCTTCAGCTTCAACTGATTGAATTTCGTCTAGTTTTAAATCTAAATGGCCTAATTTAACTCCCAAAATCTCCTCAAACTCTTTAAGTTTTTGGTGGTTGCCCGTTACAAAAATCATAGCTTTTTAGTTAATAAATTATATCCGAAGAAAATAGAAAGGCTCGCAATGGCTATGACCATAGAAAGCACTGCGTTTAGCATTGAAGAAATTAAAACAAAAAAGGCGGTAACAATAAGGATGCCTTCTTCTGTTTTTTGGCTGAATTTATTCATGCCTTTATTATACACAAATTAAAAACAAAAATAAAGTTATTTATACTCAAAGACCTCTTCGATTTTCTTACCAAAAACCTTACAGATTTTGAAAGCTAATTCTAAAGAAGGAACATACTTGCTCTTTTCTATAGCAATAATGGTTTGCCTTGTTACCCCGACCTTATCAGCCAATTCCTCCTGCGTCATATTCTTTCCCGCTCTCAAAATCTTGATTTTATTCGTCGTCCCGGCCATATTTTTTATTATAATAATAAAATGAAAAAGAATAGACGCCCATCTCAAACAAAACTATATAGCTTAGAATAATTCCTAAGTTGTAAAATTGTGATCCCCTATTGCTTAAATTAGAAAAAACTAAAAATAAGGAAATTACTGCTAGGGCAATAGTTGAGACGCTGTAAGCCATGAGGGCCGACTTGCCGGCAATGGTTTTAACCATTTCATCAACCATTACAGCTTTGACGTTTCTCTTTATTAAAAACATCGAAATCATTCCGACGATAACGGCCGAAAGAGCGAGATAGACATTTTCTATTGTGATAGCGATTGAAACTGTCATGGCTATAAACATAGCCATTAATATTCTTGCAATCTTGAAGGTTTTATATGACATATTATGTATATTATTGTTATAATTACAATGTAATGTATAACATACATTATGTCAAGTATTTTTAACATTAACTTTTCAAGCTAATATTTCTAAAATCCTATGGATTAAATAATATTCAAAGATGCTAATCTGGCGGAGGGGACAGGACTCGAACCTGCAAGCCCTTGCGAGCGCACGATTTCCAATCGTGTTCCTTACCATTCGGAGCACCCCTCCAGAACTAAACCTTCATCCCCCTCAAATTAGCTATTCTTTCTTCCACTGGCGGATGAGTCATGAATAATTTATTAAACCAGCTCTTAGTTTCTTTTCCTCTAAAAGGAGAAGAAATAAAAAGATGAGCATTGGCGCTGTTTGCCGTCCTTAATTGGCTATTGTCCGAGGCAATCTTTTCTAAAGCGCTGGCCAGCCCTTCTGGATACCTGGTCAACAAAGCTCCTGACGCATCGGCTAAAAATTCTCTCTTTCTTGAAATGGATAATTGAATTAAAGTAGCAGCTATGGGAGCCAAAATAGCTGCAACGATTCCCAAGACTATCATGATTCCATTAGCATTTGAATTATTGTCATTGTCCCTATGCCCTCCCCAGAAACTTATCCTCAAGAAGAAATCTGTAATTACGGAAATGACTCCGGCCAAAACAACCACCGCAGTCATCAGAAGCATATCCTTGTTTTTAATATGTGAAAGTTCGTGAGCAATCACTCCTTCAATCTCATTCTTTTCCAATTTTCCCAAAAGGCCTTTAGTTACAGCTATGACCGCGTGATTATAATCTCTTCCCGTGGCAAAAGCATTGGGCTGGGCCTCATTTAAAATATATATTTTAGGAACAGGGATGCCGGCAGTGATACAAAGATTTTCAACAATCCTATACAGTTCAGGATTATCGTTCTTTTCAATCGGCATTGCTCCGGTAGTCGCTAAAACAATCTTGTCTGAAAACCAATACGAAGTAACGCTGGTTAAAACACTAAAAATGATAGCGAAGTATAATATCATCTGACTATCGAGGATATAGCTGAATAGCCAGCCGACAGCAATCACAAAAATCAGAAAAAAGGTTATCATTAACCATGTTTTTCTGACGTTAGAGTCGGCTACATTGTATAGAGTAGGCATATTATTTCTTCAAAAGGCCCTTCCTTTTCAGGTCTCTATCGGAGAGCTTGTTGAATTTCCTTCTCTGTCTTTTTTTCTGCTTCAAAATACACTTGGAAATATTTTTCATATCTTTTCTTTATTATCTATTAAAAACTTACTTTCGGCGCAACCTTCTCCCCTTCTTCAGCTTCAAAGAATTCTGAAGCTTTAAATCCGAACATTCCGGAAATCATGTTTGTAGGAAAAACTTCCAACTTGGTATTGAAATCCATAACATTGCCGTTATAGAATCTGCGAGATGCCTGAATCTTGTCTTCGGTATCAGTCAATTCTTTCTGTAATTCTAAAAAATTAACTGAAGCTTTCAAATCGGGATAAGCTTCTGACAAAGCAAACAGACTCTTTAATGTTCCCGAAAGAACATTTTCAGCTTCACCTTTTTCTTTTAAACCCTTGGCTGACATAGCGGCGCTTCTTGCCTGAATAACCTTATCAAAAGTTTCTTTTTCGTGAGAAGCATAACCTTTTACCGTTTCAACTAAATTAGGAATCAAATCGTATCTCCTTTTTAATTGAACATCGATATCAGACCAAGCCTCTTTTACTCTGTTCCTTAGAGTAACTAAACCATTATACATAGCTATAATATATAGCAAGGTTACAAATATTACACCCAAGATTATTTCTATTACCATATTATTTTTTCTTATTTCTAATTATTCTTTTTTTAACTTTTTTGTTTTTTTGTTTGTCCATTTTCCTTTCTTTCTTTGATAAATCATATATTACACTAAACGGCTTGTTTTTCAAGAGCTTTTTGATAAATTTTACAATTTGATCAATCAAATCCTTATCAAAAATATTCTTTAAAAAATCCTTTTCGCGAGAAGCAAATTTAGAAATTCCTGAAATAATTTTAGTAGCCGTCTCAATCTTTCTCTTTAAATAATCATCAATCTCTTTAAATGCTCTTTTAGTCTGACTTTTAACCATTAATATTAATAAGAAATTGCCGAAAATAAAAAGAACGAATAAGGATAAGATGCCGAAAAATATGTATATGCTTTCCATGGTTTTTTCTTTTATTATATCAGAAAAATAAAAAATTAAAAACGATCATATATACCATGAGTGCCTATAGCTATAAATATCACGCAATCTTCTTCGAATTGTAGAATAATTCTGTATTGCATATTGACATGTATAGACCATAGCCCTTTCAGTCGCCCCTTAAGCTGATGTATTTTTAAAGATGGATGAAAAGGATTTTGTTTAAATATCTTTTCTTTTCCCACCGCTGAACATTTAATCTCTTCCGGCAATTTATCCCAATCACGTTTAAAATCCTTTGAATAATAAACAATTATACTATTCATAATTCAGCCAAAGACTTAGCTTTAATCAAACCACCTCTCTTATGGTCCTTCTTTGCTCTTTTCGACCTCTTTATCAGTTCGTCTTCAAAAATTGCTTCCCTGGCTGCCAATAATAGATGATTGATATATGAACTCATAGAATCAAATCCCCTTTTTTTAGCATCGATCTTGGAATTCCTTTCCAAATCTTCAGGCATTGAAACGCTTACAATCTTACGCATATTTTTGTACTTTATTGTCTTGTAATACAATTGTATTACATAGTTATAACAAAGTCAATCCCCATCAGCGTAAAACAAAAAAGAATTCTTATTTTATTTTAAAAACAAAAATTCTTATACCGGCCCGGTGTAGAATATCGGAACCGCCTGCACATAAATCCAGCCAAGGAAAACAGCTACTATCGAAAGGGCTGTCAAGAATAGAATAGCTTTAACTAATGGGCTTTCGTGATTATAGGAAACAAAATTTATGAGAAGACAAAAGATTGCTATTATAAAACCCACCAGGCCTACCACACATGCTAGCATGATAACCCAACCCTTAAGTTCATACCCAATAAAGCTATTGGCCGCAGCTTCAAAGACAGCATAGGAGCTGGCTATTCTCTCCTGAATGTTGCGCACCCCTTGCTGATATGCCGGACTGCTCTTGTCCATCAGCCTTATTTCATTTGTATAATTTTGCAATTGATACAAAGAAGACCATCCCGTTTTCATATCTGTACTGGGATTGACGTTGTTGAGATAATCGTAATTACCTTCCTTAGGAAAAACTTGCAAAATTTCAATGGCTTTTGAGATTTCCGCATACTGAATCTCAACATCTGCAGATCCTTTGGCGATGCTTAAATGCTTTTGGGCATAATTCATGCTCCAGCCGTATTGATATGTGTAATTAGTGACGGCTAATCCGAATATAATTGCCGCTACCATCAAAATAATAGCGAGTACAGAAAAATCATTAGTTTCCTTCATTGTTTCTCACATCCTTTAAATTCTCGGGTTATTAACCCGAACTGATTTAAATCTACACCACTTCTTTTATTTGTCAATCAAAAAACGGGGTCGGAGCCCCGCCTTTTAATATTCCGTTCCCTGCTTGCCACAATCGCATTTTTTTTCTTCAGGCTTTTCAACTACGATACATTCGGTAGTTAAAAGCATAGAAGCTGCGGATAAAGCATTTTCGATGCAAGACCTCGCTACTTTAGTCGGATCAATTATTCCCGCTTCGATCATATCAACAAACTTATCCTCCAAGGCATCATATCCTTGAGTAAAAATTAAACCTTTAACTTCGGCAACAATCACTGAACCGTCTTTGCCGGCATTGTCAGCAATCTTTCTTAATGGGTCTTCCAACGCTCTTCTGACTATATCCACTCCTATCTTTTCTTCCCCCTTTAATTTAAGCCCCTCCAAAACTTTCTGACACCTTAATAAAGCGACTCCCCCGCCAGGAACTATTCCCTCTTCAATAGCCGCTCTTGTCGCATTCAAAGCATCTTCGGTTTTGTGCTTTTTCGCTTTCTGTTCAATTTCGGTAGCTGCTCCGACTTTAATTACCGCCACTCCTCCGGCTAATTTGGCCAATCTTTCTTGTAATTTGTCTTTTTCGTAGCTTGACTCTTCTTTTTCTATTTGTGTTCTCAATTGGTTTATCCTTTTCTCAATTTCAGTTTTCTTCCCTTTTCCCTCAACAATGGTTGTGTGATCTTTATTTGAAATGACTTTTCTCGCTCTCCCTAACTGGGACAATCCAATATTTTCCATTTTCATTCCCAAGTCCTCGGAAATTACCTGCCCTCCGGTAACAATAGCTATATCATTAAGAAATTCTTTTTTCTTGTCTCCATATCCTGGAGCTTTAACTGCTAAAGCATTAAACGTTCCTCTTAGTTTATTAACAATTAGAGTTGTTAAAGCGTCTCCCTCGACTCCTTCGGCAATAATCAAAATATCTTTACTTCCGCTTTTAACTATTTTTTCTAATACGGGAACCATTTCGTTTATTGAAGTTATTCTCTTGTCGGTAATCAAAATGTAAGGGTCTTCTAATTTGGCTTCCATTCTTTCGGTATCGCTTACCATATAGGGAGAAACATAGCCTTCATTAAATTGAAGTCCCCTTACCACTTCTTTTTCCATTCCCAATGTTTTTGATTCTTCGATAGTGATGACTCCGTCTTTGCCTACTTCGGTAATAGTTTTGGCAATCAAATTTCCCAATTCTTTGTCTTCGGCCGAAATGGTTGCCACCTGAGCCATTTCTTCTTCAGTTGAAATTTTTTTTGAGTTCTTTTTTAATTCCAAAACTACGACTTCGCAAGTCTTTTCCATTCCTCTTTTAACCGCCAAAGGATTGGCGCCAGCAGTTACGTTCTTTAATCCTTCTCTGATTAAAGACTGGGCCAAGAGTGTTGCTGTAGTTGTTCCATCTCCGGCCACGTCATTGGCTTTTTCTGCCACTTGTTTTACAATTTCAGCTCCGATGTTTTCCGCTTTGTCTTCAAGTTCTATCTGTTTGGCAATTGTGACTCCGTCATTGGTAATGGTTGGCGAACCGAAACTCTCGCTTAAAACAACGTTTCTGCCTTTTGGTCCCAAAGTTACTGTTACCGCATCGGCCAATTTATCAACTCCCGCTTTTAGTTTTTTTCTGGCGTCTTCGCCGTAAAGAATTTGTTTTGCCATATTTTTATTCTTCAATTATACAAAGAATATCTTCTTCTTTCAAAACAAGGTATTCTTTTTCTCCGACTTTTATTTCATGAGGACCGTATTTACTAAATAAAACAGTGTCCCCTTTTTTAATATCCATAGGGATTACTTTTCCTTGAGAATTTTTCTTTCCCGGGCCAACAGAAATAACTTTTCCCTGTTGGGGCCTTTCTTTTTCGGCAGATTGAGGAAGAAGTATTCCTCCTTTAGTCTTTTCAACTTCTTTCAGTTGCTCGACGACAATATTATTGGATAAAGGTTTTATCTTCATTTTTTTATCAGTTATTATATTCGAGTGATAATTCTATTTTATTCTATTTTGAGCGGTTGTCAACTCCCCTATTCTTTGCCCATATTCTTCTTTAAGTAAGCCTCCATTAGATACTAAACTATTCATTCCCGCATAGTATTGTTCTTTGATTTGAGAAATCGGCACGACTACATTGTATACACGGATATCGTCAATTAAGCCATTAATTGGATACAAACCGTTGCCGGTTTCTCCTATTCTAAAATAATAATTAGGTTGACCCATAAAAGATATTGTTGAAATGTCTTGCTTATCTAAAACTCCGTCTATATATATTTTTCTACCATTCAGATTAGTCGTTCCATCCCAAGTTGCAACTATGAAGTGCCAATTTGTATCTGTAATAATCGCATTAGAATTTGCATAACTCCTTGCCGTTGTACTATAGTTGTCAAAATATATTCTATTATTACCGCCATATCTTGAAAGAGCATACCCGTAATCACCGGGGGCACTTAAAGGATTTCCCCTTCCAATTATTGATTGAGTAGTATCTCTTTGATTAAACTTTACCCAAACGGAAAGGGTTATCTCCCCCGTAATAGCCAAATCGCTTGTAGAAAGATTACTTCCTGCAATATCGATGTAATCATTGCCATCAAAAGAAAGACATTTTTCATAAACGCAATCGCTTCCCCCCTTTATTATCGGACCAGGAGAAGTGGCTACTGTTACGGCATTATTTTCACCCCAAGTATCCAAGATATCTCCAACAACGGCCGAGTTGCCAAGCGTACCATTATCAAATTTCCACTCAGAAACTATCTTCATCATTAGTGCATTTCTTAAGGAATTGCTAAATACCTGAGCCTTGGCAATTTTAGCATTATTTGTCATTCCGTTCATTCCGACGATAATTAAACCGGAAAGAATTCCGACGATTGCAATCACCACCAATAACTCAATTAAAGTAAAAGCTATTAACCTTTTATTCATACTTACTTTACTTTTTGGTATTCAAGATAGGAATAAATGAAAAGGTAAGTTGTTGAAATAATTATCGGAAAAAATAAAAAACAAAATGCGTATTGATTAAAAAACATTCCAAATAAAGTAACTAATCCCGTTAGCTTAAAAAGCTTCTCTCCTAGTTTGTGCGTCTTATCCCAAACCACATCGCTGGCCAAGGTCCAAGGCAATCTTATCCCTATCATATAATTCCTTTTAACTTTACTCATCATGTAGCCCATAAAATAGAAAAGGAAGGCAAGAGCCGGCATCAAAGACGACGTCATGTTGATGCTGTATCCTATATTCCAAAGAATGGTTAGAATATAGACATAAAGCATGAAAAGATTGAAAACGAGTATAAAAGATTCGAATGTTCCTTTAAATTTTTCAATATTCTTCTTTTCCGGGTCAATCTTTGGAATAAGATAGAAAAATCCCGTAAAAACTACCATTAAAAGAGGCACTAGGAACAACCCCCAGAATTTACCCATGTATCCGTCAACCGTTCCTTGCATATCCCAATGCGAAGCTAACCGTTCGGGGAGCAAAGGATAAAAGTATATTGCCGTACCGAGTGCAAATAAAATAACGACTATGATGGGAAGCTTTGAATTTTTCATTTTTTTATATTTATAAAATACTTTTAATAAATTATACACCCCGTTGACTTTAAATTCAAATCTGGTATCATATAAAGCATGAATAACCTGATAGAGAAATTGATCTCGGGAATCGTCGGGATAGGCATTTCTATCTATGTTTTAGAGGGAGTAACCTATGACGGAAGCTTTAAGACAATCCTTCTTGTGGGCGCCGTAATCGGCCTCTTAATGTATTTTGTGAAACCTATACTTGATTTAATTACTTTTCCCTTAAGAATAATCACCTTAAATCTTTTCAGCATCGTTATAATGATGTTCCTGGTCTGGCTGCTTGACGCTTTGTTCCCTGCCGACATGTTCGAAATATCCGTCGGAATAAGCAATCTTTTCTTTACCACGCTAATCGTTTGGGGAACCGAAAAACTTTCCTCAATGGCGTTTAAATAAAATGAACAATAATTTACTAATAGCACAATCGATAATTTCAGCTTTGCTCGTTATCGTAATCCTATTCCAACAGAGAGGAACTGCTTTGGGTTCTGCTTTTGGCGGAGGCGGAGAAGTCTATAGCACAAGAAGAGGATTCCAAAAAAATCTACTTTGGGCAACTGTTATTTTAACTATTGCCTTTATCACCCTTGCCGTTCTAAACTTGGCATACTAATTTATAATGAATTCTAAAAATAAAAATACTCTTTCCGCCGGCAAATGGCCGACGAAAAAGCAATGGTTGCAATTCTTTAATGTTCTGAAAAAGAAAGAAAAAATTGCCTTAGGCATTCTTTTTACGCTGTTCGCCTCTTCTCTTATCTTTCTTGTCTCTTCCTTCTACATCAAAAAT
>JBBACM010000008.1:0-32103 GCA_041657045.1 Minisyncoccota bacterium | reverse complement strand
AAGAATATGCAGTAACGATAACTTTGATTTTCCTATACGTCTTTTGGGAAACGTCCTCATCTCTGTCTTCTTTTTGTGAAAATAGCGCTAACGCGTTATTCTCCAAAGAATAACTCTTTTCTGATTGATAACCCTGGGCCAAGTTAGTATTATCTGATTTGGCTTCAATGGTTAGAATCAGTGCCGAGAAAGAGAAAACGATAACCGCGAGAAGTATAATTGTCAAGTTTTGCTTGTTAAGCATATTTAAAATCCCGCCTAACGGGACTGGCTATATCCTAACCCATATTAATCTTTTTGTCAACAGATTTGTCCACAGGGTTTTTTAAGGATTTTGGGCTAAATATTTGACTTTAAGGGTACTTTTGAGGTAGTAATATATTAAGAGGTTCATTTGATGGCGTCAATAAAAACATTAACTATTGGACAAATTTGTGCAGGAGGTGAAAGTCTTCCGCGGGTCTTATTTGTTATCAGGAACGAAGAAGGAAAAAACATAACTCATGTATTTTTGGTGCACAAAGTTATTAAGAAGGAAGGAGGAATTGTTATTGTCAAGGGCGTCGACGTAGAATCTAACTGTCCAGGACAATTAGATCAAAATACAAAAGTTTATCACTTTTGTCATTAGGGCGCTCAAACGAGCGTCTTTCCTTTTGACTTGATAATCTTAAATCTTTGTGATATAAGAAGGATATGCAAAACGAAACATTACAAAAACTAACCGATAACGTTCAAATTCCCAGAAGCGGGGAAATTGTCGACGGCAAAGTTCTCGCCATTGAGAATTCTGCCATGTACTTAGATATCGGACCGAGAAAAACAGGAATTATTTACGGTGCCGAATATCAAAACGCAAAAAACGTTTTAAAGAATATAAAGGTGGGAGATACCATTTCTGTTAAGGTTGTCATGGCCGAAAATGAAGAAGGCTTTGTTGAATTATCATTAAGAGAGGCCGAAAAAGAATTGGCTTGGCAAACAATCAAAGAAAAGAAAGACCAGAATATAGAATTTGCAGTTAAAATTTCAAAAGTAAACAAGGGAGGATTAATAACCGAAGTTTCCGGCATTCCTGCTTTCTTACCGACGTCTCAATTATCTCCTGAGAATTATCCCAGAGTTCCTGAAGGGGACAAGTCAAAGATATTAAGAAAGTTGCAGTCCTTTATTGGTCAAGAAATCAAGGTAAAGGTTTTGGATTTTGATGAAAAGAACGGACAGGTTATTTTAACCGAAGAGTCTAAAGAAAGTGAGACCCTCCAGAAAGCTATTAAATCTTTGAAAGTAGGGGATGTTGTTGAAGGAAAGGTTTCTGGAATTGTTAATTTCGGTGCGTTTATAAAATTTGTCCTTCCCGATGCACAGCCGGAAGACCAGCCATTGGAGGGATTAGTTCATATTTCCGAACTGGACTGGCAATTGATTGAAGACCCGGCTCAGGTCGTTGAAGTCGGACAAGACGTTAAGGCGCAGGTTATTGATATTTCTCAAGGAAGAGTTTCTTTGTCTTTGAAGAATCTCAAGAAAGATCCTTGGCAGAATTTAAACTATAAAACAGGAGATGTTATTAAAGGACTGGTTGTTAGATTTAATCCTTTTGGCGCTTTCATACAAATGATTGATGAAAATTCAAAAGAAAGTGATACTAAAATACAGGGATTGATACATATTTCTGAATTCGGTTCTGAAGTAAAAATGAAAGAGAAGCTTGAGTTAAATAAGGGATACGAGTTTCAGATATTGAGTTTCCAGCCTCAAAGACACTGGATGTCTTTAAGAATAAAGTAAAAACATATGAAGAGCCCTATTAAAGGCCTACTCAAAAATATCTTATTAGTTATTGCTGTTTTTTTAATTCTCGGAGCTATTTTTGGCATGTTCAATACGCCGAAGGAAACAGTTAAAAATATTTCTATTACTCAATTGGCTCAGGACGTAAATAATAATAAAGTCCAGGAGATTAAAATATTAAACAACGATATTTCTATTAAATATCTTGACGGAACTTCAGCTCAAAGCAAAAAGGAAGCTGGCGATACTTTAGGACAAGCTTTGATTAATTTCGGAGCTACACAGGACAAAATAAAGAATGTGTCTTTTGTTTTTGATGAACCGAATACATCTTGGGATTGGGTGGGAACCTTCTTAATCATGGTTGTTTTTCCTTTAGTTTTATTCGGTGTTTTTTTCTTCATGCTTTTTAAGAACGCCAAGACAGGAGCAGCCCAGAGTTTTGATTTTACTAAAGCTAAGGCAACATTGTTCGGAGCCGAAGGCCATCCTAAAGACAAAATAACCTTTAAGGATGTTGCCGGATTAAAAGAAGAAAAGCAGGAACTTGAAGAAATCGTTGATTTTTTAAAGAATCCTCAAAAGTATTTAAAAATGGGAGCGAGAATTCCCAAAGGGGTTTTACTTGTCGGGCCGGCCGGATGCGGAAAGACATTATTGGCCAGAGCGGTTGCAGGGGAGAGCAACGTTCCTTTCTTTTCAGTCGCCGGTTCTTCTTTTGTTGAAATGTTCGTCGGAGTCGGTTCGGGAAGAGTGAGGAGTTTATTTGCGGCTGCAAAAAAACAGCAGCCTTGTCTGGTTTTTATAGACGAATTGGATAGTATCGGAAAGACGAGAGGTCCGGCGATAACCGGAGGACATGAAGAAAGGGAACAGACTTTGAATCAGCTGTTAACCGAAATGGACGGATTTGAAAAGAATGATAAGATAATTATTTTAGCAGCCACTAACAGGCCAGACGTTTTAGACCCTGCCTTATTAAGACCGGGAAGATTTGATAGGAAGGTGGTTATAAGCTTGCCAGATATTAAAGAGAGGGATGAAATATTACAAATACATTCAAGAGGAAAGCCGTTGTCTAATAATATTAAATTAAGAGAAGTGGCAGAAAGAACTCCGGGATTTTCCGGAGCCGATTTAGAGAATGTTTTTAACGAAGCGGCATTGCTAGCAGCCAAAAAGAATAGTAAAGATATTGTTCAGCAAGATTTATTGGATTCGATTGAAAAGGTTCTGCTCGGGCCGGAAAGACGAAGCCATATTATGACCGATAAAGAAAAAGAAATTACCGCTTATCATGAAGCCGGACATGCCTTAGTCGCAGCAAAGAGCCCTAACGCCGAACCGGTCAGGAAAATTTCTATTATTTCCAGAGGAATGGCTGCTGGGTATACATTAAAAGTTCCCAGAGAAGAAAGAATGTTAAGAACGAAAAAAGAATTTGATGCGGAATTAGCAGTTTTATTAGGAGGATATTGTTCGGAAAAATTAACTTTCGGGGATATGACCACTGGAGCATCTGATGATTTGAATAAGGCATCTCAATTGGCGAGAAGTATCGTTAAAAAATATGGAATGTCTTCTTTGGGCCCGATTGTATTTGGCGACAGAGAAAGAGAGATATTTTTAGACAGTGAAAGCGAAAGCAGGAACTACTCGGAAAGCGTGGCTTTGGAAATAGATAAAGAGGTTGAGAAGATAATACGCGAGGCGGAGAAAGAAGCGGAAAGAATATTGAGAGAGAAAAAAGATTTATTGGCTAAAATTGCCAAGACCTTAATTGAGAAAGAAACGATAGAAAGAGAAGAATTTGAGGAGTTGATAGGGAAGTAATCTTGTGAGTTAAAATAGTTCGTGATAAAATGAACCTAAAGAATATTTATTTAATAATAATTCATAGGTTCAATTATGGCAAGAAAAAAAGATAGAGAAAAAGCCCTTAGTATGAGAAAAGAGGGTATGAGTTACAGTCAGATTAAAAAAGTTTTAGGTATTAGCAAGAGTACTTTAAGTTATTGGCTTGCAGACTATCCTCTTTCTAAAGAGAGAATAAGAGAACTTAGAGATTGTAACGAGCAGAGAATTGAAAGGTTTCGTGAGTCGATGAGAAAAAAGAGAGAGGAGAGATTGAGTATTTTTTATAATCAGGAAAAATTAAAAATATTTCCTATAAATAAAAAGGAGCTATATATTGCCGGACTTTTTCTTTACTTAGGGGAAGGAGGGAAGAGCCTGAGCACGAAGCAGCTTTTAATGTCTAATACCAATCCAGCCATTATCAAATTTTTTATATATTGGATGGAAAATTTATTATCTGTTCCAAGAAGTAAAATGAGCGTTCAGTTGCATCTTTATAGCGATATGGATATTGATAAAGAAATATATTTTTGGTCGAAAACATTGGGAATAGAAAAAAGTAGATTTATAAAGCCTTATATTAAAGAAAGTCTATCTACCAGAATAAATCATAAAGGAACTTTCGGTCATGGTACGTGTAACCTAAGAGCAGGAAATGCGAGAGAAACTGAAAGGGTATTTATGGCCTTGAAAGCAATTAATGATTATTATATAAAGAAGAGGTAAATTATGCGCATGTAGCTCAGGTGGTAGTAGCATTCGCCTTATAAGCGAAAGGTCGATGGTTCGAGTCCATCCATGCGCACATTTTAGCGGGATTTATAATCCTTGCTTTTTATTTAACTTTATTGTATTTTGTAGTCAGACAACCGGAAAGGTTGTTCAACTTTAAAGATTAATAGTTACGGGAGGAAAAATTGTGAAAATTTTAGAAATGGGAAAAGGCGAGCTTTTAAAGCTTAAGCCGGAAGACGTGACGCGTCTTTTATCCGCAGAAGAGGTTCTGCATATTGCAAAGGTTCTTGGAGCCTTTTGGATGTATGACTACAAAGCAAAGAAGCCCGGGATGCATGCTTTGTTAAAATCGGGGCAGCACAGTGACGGATTTTTTGTTTCTCGGATACTGCTTTCTTTCAAAAATATCCGGATGATTATTTCAAATCAGATGGCTATGAAAATCCGCGAAGCTAAAATACAACCTGATCGGGTAGTAGGCGTTCCTAACGGAGCTACCGAACTCGGCCGGGACATCGCACGAATTTTGGGAGCCAAGCGTGCGAAGATGGAAAAAAATGACGGTAAAATTGTTTTCTCGACGAAAATAAAATCAGAAGATTCAATTTTGATCGTTGAGGACTTTTGCACGCGGGGTACGGGATTCGCCGAGGCTGTTAGAGTCGTATCGGCTCAGTCGGGCGCATATATTTTTCCGTACAATCCGGTTATCATCAACCGGGGTGGACTAAAGTATCTTTCAGTCAAGTGGAGAGATTATACAATTCTGCCGGTGGTCGAGATAAGGATTAAAGACTGGGACCCGAACCAATGCGAGCTTTGTAAGGCCGGTTCTGTGGCTATAAAACCCAAGGAAACAGATGAGAATTGGAAAATGCTAAACAATTCTCAGGTGGTGGAAACATGATAAAATTCTTTAAAATGCTTGAAAGACAATGGGAGTTGGATAACTTCGTTTGTGTTGGTCTTGATAGCGACCCAGCGAAAATTCCCAAATGCGTGGAAGGAGAAAGCACAAAAGACAGAATTATTGCATTTAATCGTGCAATCGTGGAAGCGACCTCAGATTGCGTCTGTGCCTACAAGCCGAATATGGCGTTCTACGAGGCTCATGTTTTGAATGGGGGTATGGAGGCTCTTTACCAGACCATTCTTGATATCAAGTCTATTGCACCCGGTGTTCCTGTAATTCTTGACGGGAAACGTGCAGATATTGATAACACCAATATCGGCTATGTCCAAGAGCTTAATTCGCTAGGAGCGGATGCGATTACGGTTAATCCGTATCTTGGAGGGGAAGCTCTTCAGCCTTTTCTCGATTTGGACAAAGGAATCATTGTTCTTTGTCGGACATCAAACAAAGGGTCTGGAGAGTTTCAAAACTTGATTGTAAACGGCGAACCTCTTTACTGCTATGTGGCCCGTCAAGTTTCAGGCGTATGGAACAAAAAAGGGAATTGCGCGGTTGTTGTCGGCGCGACCTGCCCGGAAGAAGAACTTAGAAAGGTTCGTGAGATTATTGGAGATATGCCGATTCTTATTCCTGGCATCGGTGCTCAGGGCGGAGACCTTGAAAAAACTGTTATCGCAGGGCAAGACAGTTGGGGAGGGGGAATGGTCATTAACTCTTCGCGCGGAATCATTTTTGCTTCAAACAAAGAAGACTTCGCAGAAGCGGCTTGTCGTGAAACATTAAAGCTTCGCGACTCGATTAATTCGTATCTTTGAGCCGGATGCGGCTATTGGGGAGTGCATGCATATGTATCGCTCCTTCTTTTTTTATATAGACAATTTAATGTTTTTCTGTTAGTTTATTTTTATTGACTAAAAGCTCTAAATCCCATAGAATGAAAAAGAGCTCTTTCGCAACAAAAGGGCGTATAGCTCAGTTGGTTAGAGCGTTACGTTGACATCGTAAAGGCCCCCTGTTCGAGTCAGGGTACGCCCACAAGTTAATAAGATAAAGTAAATATATGGCAGAAGAAATACAAAAAGATGAGAATGCTGCGGAAGTTGAAACTGTTGCAGTTGAAGCGGAAGTTGCAGAAATAAAAGAACCCGTCGAAGAGAAGGGAATTATTGAGTCAAATTTAAAAGGTGATTTGCCGGAGATAAAAGCCGGAGATGTGGTTAAGGTTTATCAAAAGATTAAAGATAAATCTAAAGACAATAAAGTTAAAGAAAGAATTCAGATTTTTGAAGGGCAGGTTTTGGCCAGAAAACATGGAAAAGGAGTTTCGGCTACAATTACCGTAAGAAAAGTTATTGATGGAATCGGAGTTGAAAAGATTTTCCCCATACACTCTACTTCGATTGAAAAAATAGAAGTTGTAAGAAGCGGAAAAACAAGAAGAAGCAAATTGTATTATTTGAGAACCGCTAAAGGAAGAAAGGCTAAATTGAAAACCGTAGAAGAAAAGGAGGTGGAATAAGGGCGAGTGATGAAATTGGCAGACATCTATGCTTGAGGTGCATAGGGGATTATTCCCGTGCGGGTTCAAGTCCCGCCCCGCCCACATAGATTAATGCACGGGCGGTTAGCTCAATTGGCAGAGCACTTCGTTTACACCGAAGGGGTTGGGGGTTCGAGTCCCTTACCGCCCACCAGACGCCGAGGTAGCCAAGTCGGTCACGGCGAATGTCTGAAAAACATTAGATTCCGGTTCGATTCCGGACCTCGGCACAAATAAAAATCGCGCGGGTGTAGTACAATGGTAGTACGTATGCTTGCCAAGCATAATACGGCGGTTCGATTCCGCTCACCCGCTCCATAATATATATAAAAGAGTATGAAAATAACCTGGTACGGAGATTCTTGTTTCGAAATAGCAAGTGTTTCTAAAGACAAAGACAATGTTTTAACCGTTATTGACCCCGGAAGCAGAAAGTCGGGCAAGGCGGACATCATACTTGAAACTCATTCTGAGAAGAACGGATTTCAAACGGACGAACAATTCGTTATTTCGTCATGCGGAGAATATGAAAGAAAGGGGGTGTTTATTCAAGGAATACAATCTTTCCAGCCTGATAAGAAATCAAGAAATATTATTTATGCAATTGAGGCTGAAGATGTGAGGATAGTCCATTTGGGATATTTTGGAGAAGGGGATATAAGCGAAGAACAATTGGAAGAAATGGGTAACGTTGACATTCTGATTGTTCCGGTTGATGGAGACAAAACAATAAGCTACGCCGAAGCAGCCAAGATTGTTTCGCGCATTGAGCCTTCAATAGTCATTCCGATGTGCTATGATAGTAAAAAGAAAGATAAAGGACTAGCACCCTTCCTTAAAGCGATGGGAGAAAAGGATATTGTTCCTCAAGAAAAATTAAGCATTCAAAAGAAGAATATTTCGGCTGGAGAAAAAGCAGAAATAGTAATCTTAGAAGAAAAGTAAAATGGCAAAAAAAGAAGAAAAAGAAATTCAATTCATCGGCAGTGTTGAAGAAAGGGAGATTTCTTCCGAGATGAAGGCAAGCTATATTGACTATGCCATGTCGGTTATCGTCTCAAGGGCTCTTCCCGATGTTAGGGATGGTTTAAAGCCGGTACAAAGGAGAATTCTCTATGCCATGTACGACATGGGTGTAAGAAGCGACGCTAAATTTAGAAAATCAGCTGCGGTTACTGGAGAAGTTATGGGAAAATACCATCCGCATGGAGATAGTTCTATCTATGGAGCTTTGGTTAGAATGGCCCAAGATTTTTCATTAAGATATCCATTAGTTAGAGGCCAGGGAAATTTCGGTTCAATCGAAGGAGATCCTCCTGCTGCTCAAAGGTATACTGAATGCAAATTATCAAAAGTTGGAGAAGAGCTATTGCAGGATATTGATAGCGAAACTGTTAATTGGAATGATAACTATGATACTACTAGAAAAGAACCAGCTGTTTTACCATCTCCACTACCCAACTTATTATTAAACGGCTCTACCGGTATTGCTGTTGGTATGGCAACTAATATTCCTCCTCATAACTTAAAAGAAGTTTGTGGAGCTCTAATCTATTTGATTGATAACCCAAAAGCAGAAACCGAAGATTTATTCCAATTCGTTAAAGGGCCTGATTTTCCAACGGCTGGAATAATATATAACAAGAAGGATATTTTATCCGCCTACTCTCAAGGAAAAGGCTCATTTTTGACTCGTGGAAAAGTTGATGTCGTTGAAAAAGAAAAAGGATATCAATTAGTAGTTACAGAGATTCCTTATCAAGTAGACAAGTCGGCTTTAATTATCCAGATGGCTAATTTAGTTCGAGACAAAAGAATGGAAGGAGTAAGAGACCTTAGAGATGAATCTGATAAAGAGGGGATGAGAATAGCCATTGATTTACAAAAAGGAGTTGCTCCAAAGAAAATATTAAACATTTTATACAAATATACGGACGTTCAAAGAATGTATCACTTGAACATGCTGGCTTTAGTTAATGGAATTGAGCCAAGAGTTTTAAGCTTGAAAGATGTTTTAGAGTTATATTTAAATCACAAGCAAGAGGTAGTAGTTAAGAGGACGAAATTTGATCTTAAAAAAGCTAAAGAAAGAGCCCATATTTTAGAAGGAATTTCTATAGCCCTAGACCATGTTGAGGCAGTTATTAAAACAATTAGAAAATCAAAAGATAAAGAGGAGGCTAAGCATAATTTAATCAAAGAGTTTAAGCTAACAATGATTCAAGCCGAAGCAGTTATTGAAATCAGGTTACACCAATTAGCTAAACTGGAAAAACAAAAAATTGAAGATGAATTAGCTGAAATATTAAAACAAATAAAAGTTTTAACTAAAATTTTGGAAAGCAAAGCCGAGCAGAAGAAAGTAATGAAGGCTGAAATTGAAAAAGAGATGGAGCTGTATGGAGACGAAAGAAGAACCGTAATTATGGCTCACAGCCCAGAATCAATTTCTGAAGAAGATTTAGTTCCCCTGGAAGATACTATCGTTACTCTGACTTCCGGCGGTTACATTAAAAGAATTAATCCTTCCGAATACAAGAAGCAAAACAGGGGAGGCCAGGGGATGCTCGGAATGAAAACAATGGAAGATGACGAGGTTTGTCATTTTTTCTCGGCCAAGACCCACGATTCTTTATTTTTCTTCACCGATTCGGGAAAAGTTTTCCAAACTAAAGTCTATGAAGTTCCCGAAGGACAGAGAGCAAACAGGGGAAGAGGACTGATGAACTTTCTTGAAATTTCAACACAGGATAAAGTTCTTTCTGTTTTGAATTTGGACAAGAAAGACAAAGAAGAAAAAATCAAATACTTAATGATGGTTACCAAGAACGGAGTAATCAAAAAAACCCCCTTAAACGATTTTGAAAATGTAAGAAGGAGCGGATTAATTGCTATTAAATTAAAGCCGGACGATGCTTTGTGTAATGTTAAAAAGATTGCTGAAGGAGACGAAGTTATTTTGGCAACCAAGAATGGACAATCAATTCGTTTTGTAGAGAAAGAAGTTAGACCCATGGGTAGACCGGCCTCGGGAATAAGGGGAATTAAGTTGAAGAAAGGAGACGAAGTTATCGGAATGGAAGTTATTAAAAAAGAAAGAGTAAAAGAAAAAGATTACCTTTTAGTTTTAACTGATAACGGTTTTGGTAAGAGGACTTTAGTTTCTGAATATAAAACTCAGGGCAGGGGAGGCAGTGGCGTTAAAATAGCCCATATTACCTCTAAAACAGGCCAATTGGCAAAGATAGAGCTGATGACTGACAAAGAGGACTTGATAGTTATTTCCCAAAAAGGCCAGGTTATCCGTACTAAGATTTCAAGCATTCCTAAATTAGGAAGAGACACTCAAGGAGTTAAAATTATGAAGATGAAGCCGGGAGATAAAGTGGCTTCGGCAACGTGTTTGACCTCCGAAGAAGCAGCCGAATAATTTACATTTAATAAAATATCCTATACAATATTCTTATATGGAACAAGGATTTTTAAATCCCCAACAGATTCTTAAGAGTATTCCTTTGAAAGAAGACATGATTGCCTGCGATTTTGGTTCTGGTTCAGGTGGCTGGACCATTCCTTTAGCTCTTGAACTTAAAAATGGAATAGTCTATGCCGTTGATGTTCTTGAGGAGGCGGTTTCGGCTTTGAGTGGCAAAGCAATAGCTCAAAAGATTTTTAACATTAAAGCCGTAATCGGAGACGTAGAAAAGAAGACTGATTTTAAGGATGATTATTTTGATTTGGTTTTGGTGACAAATCTTTTATTCCAAGTGTCAAACAAAAAGTTTGTTTTGGAAGAAGCCAGGAGGATTTTAAAGCCGAATGGAATAGTGCTAATTATTGATTGGAAAAATAACGCCCCCATCACTTCAAAAGAGATAATTGTTTCCTTGGAAGAAATTGGTGCGCTATCTGTAATAGTTGGTTTCAAAAAGGAAAAAGAAATACCTGCAGGATATTTTCACTGGGGATTATTACTAAGAAAATAATTTATGAATAAAAGGATATTTTTATTTATTTCTCTCGCTCTTATTTTTTGTGTTATTGTCCCTCTTTCCTTAGTAGCAGCCGATCCAAGTACCGGTATTATAGAAAACCCCATTGGATCAGATACTTTTAAAGAATTAGTAGAATTAATAATAAATTGGATTATTAATATCGCCTTGGTACTAGCTCCTCTTATTATTGTCTATGGAGGCTTTGTGTATATGACTGCGACAGGGGATACGAACAAAATCAGCCAGGGCAAGAATATTATTCTTTACGCGGTTATAGGATTTATCGTTGCCTTGCTGGCTAAGAGCCTCGCTGGTATTTTAACGGGATTAGTGGTAAAATAATTTTAAATTAAAAGTAATTAATAAATATGAAAAAACAGTTATTAAGTCTTTCAATTATTTTATTCGCAGTTTTTCTTATTCCTTTAATAGTTTCGGCTGATAGTGTGACGGCTACTTTAACAAATATTACTGGGTGGATTGTGACAGTTTCTTTGGTAGTAGCGTCATTGATGTATGTTGTAGCTGGTTTTATGTGGATGAGTGATGCAGGCAATGCAGAAAGAGCTAAACTAGCCAAGAGTATTATTGTTTCAACGACGATTGGATTGGTAGTCATATTGATGGCTAATGGATTGATGAGCATAGTTCAAAGTTTGGTAGTTAAGTAAATAACATAAAGGTCGGATAATAAGTAATAGAACATGACTATGAATAAAAAAATATTAGCTTTGATTGTTTGCGCAGTAGTAATGTCTTTTATCGGAACCGGATTTGTCGCAGCAGCAGACAATTTAGACGGATGTAAAATTCCAAACTTAAGCAGGTTGCCATCGGACCTTCAATGTTCAAATCCGTGCATGTATAGTACCGGTGACTGCGGAATGTGTTGCGTTCTTAATGGGGTATATAATATTACTGACTGGGTATTCGTTCTCTTGATGGCTATTTCTTCTTTGATGATTATCTGGGGTGCTGTATTGTTCACCACCTCTTCAGGAGATCCGGAGAAAACCGCCAAAGCTAGAAGTCTTATCATTTTTGCTGCAGTAGGTATTGCTGTCGCTCTGTTTTCCAGAGCCATTCCTCCAGCAGTTAGGATGATTATCGGAGCATAAGCTAAAATATTGACACCCGCTTGTTTTTGATGTACAAAGTGGGTGTTTTCTTGCCGAGGTGGCGGAACTGGCAGACGCGTATGCCTTAGGAGCATATGCCCTTGTGGTGTGAGGGTTCAAATCCCTCCCTCGGCACTATTGACAGATTAAGTAATATATTTTATTATTAAGGCGTTCCATAAAGGAACGCTTTTGCCATAAGCCTTATGGCGCAGCACATTGAGAGGCAAGCATGGAAAAAAGACGCAAAAATCAAATTGCCCTTCTTGTTTTGAGGTATAAACTTCGAAGAGAGGGCTTATTCTTCGAAACGAATCTTGGCGAAAGAATTGTCGGGGCGGCAAAAGAAATGAAGATTCCCTCAGGGGAAGCATTAGAATTTGCTGAGGTTATTTATCAGGAACTTTTAAACCATGCCCTGGGAACAAACAATTATGTGCCCAAAATGGACGAAGGCAGGATGGGCGAAATTGCGTATCTATACCTTCAATGGATAGGACGCAAGGACGGAGTGAGGCTTAAAGCCGATCTTCGGCGAAGTGCTGGTACTACAGCCAAGGACATAGGGATTTCTACAGATGAAATGGTGGATTTTATAAAAGCACTAATAAAAGATGCCTTTGAGCTGTAGACAAAAACAAAGAGGGTGAATTCCGATTGGAATTCCTAAGGGTTAATTGATTCTCTCTCCGCAATGGAGACCTTGAATCAGGATAAGAACCTTCCTTCTTTGTTATTTTTTTATTTTAAAAACCGCTCTTGCAAGCGGTCTTTGTTATTCAACAGATATTTTTTTATTCTTCGCTCTTTCTATCTTTTGCATCCTTACGGTTAATATTCCATCTTTGACTTTTGCATCTATTCTTGAGGTGTCTATTTCTCTCGGCAAAATTATTTCTTTTGAAAACGGACCCCAGTAGCATTCTTTCAAGAAGTATCTTTTATCTTTATCTTTGCTCGGATCTTCTCTCTCTCCTTTAATGATTAAAATGTCGTTATCAAGAGAAACATCAATTTGATTGTTTTTAATTCCGGCAATGGCTGATTGGACGATTATTTCTTTGTCGGTTTCGTAGACGTCGACAACAAGTTGTCCTTGAGGAGTATCCCATTTTTTTCTTTCTTCTTCTGGTTCAATATTTTCTTTTGATTTTGCCATATTTATATTTTACAAACTCCTTTTATTTTTTTAATCTTTTTCAAAAATAATGATAAAACGATGAAGAGAAAGAAAACTATAAAGAGGGAATAGAGGGATGAGCTTCCCCACTCTCCAGTTGTTTCTTTAATTATAGACGGTTCTAGGAAAAAGTTAAAGAGGGCGTGCGTTAATATTCCCAAAGAGAATCCAATAAGGATGAGAATTTTTCTGAATTTAGTATTGTAAAAAGCCAAGGCTAAGAATAAACCGATTATTCCAGAAGCGAGAGCATGGAGAAGAGTTGAGGTTATAAATCTAGTAAAGGCTAGAATTAAAGAGTCAGAAAAAGTTGGGAATGTTTGACCATAGCAAAAGATAATAAGATTTTCAGCTGTCGCAAAACCTAAAGCAGCAATAATCATATATAGCGGGATATCAATAGGTTCATCAATGTGAGAGCTTTTTAGAATCGAGTATCGGGCGGCTACATATTTGAACAACTCTTCGATTAGGCCGATAACAAATATCCCTTTAATTAATAGAAAGTTCTTTTCTGGTAAATTTAATGTTCCTAATTCTTTTAAAAGATATAATTCAAAAATAACAACAGGTATGGATACGAAAAATCCACAAATAAAAACTTTTATAATTTGTCTTTTTGGTTCCGGCAGAACATCTTTTTTTAAAAAGAAAAGAAGCCAGATTAATCCGGGGAGAGTGGCGAGTATTATGTAATTAATAATATCTTTATCCATTTATTTTTAAATTAGAATTAGGTTTTATTCTTTGCCAGGATGTTTTTTTAACATTTTTGGATATTAAAGCAGATAGTCCTATCATGGCGGAGTTGTCTCCCGAGAATTTAGTCAGAGGCACAATGCAATTAAGCTTTTCTTTTTTGCACTGTTTTTTGAATTCTTTGACCATTTCTTTATTGGCCGAAACTCCTCCGCCAAGTATTATGGATTTAGCTTTAAAATCTTTTCTGGCCCTCATTGTTTTTAAAACAAGAACATCGATAATTGCTCTTTGTATCTCGTGCGCCATTTCATTGATGTATTCTTTAGATGTTTTTTCTTCATCTGTCCTTTTCTTATAATCGTAAAGCACAGCGGTTTTTAATCCGGAAAAACTGAAATCATAATTTTTATCGTGAATCATCGGGCGGGGAAGAGAGATATTGTATTTCGACTTTTTAAATTCTTTCGCTCTTTTGGCTATAATCGGTCCGCCGGGATATTCCAAGCCGAGAATCCTCGCTGTTTTATCAAAACATTCTCCGGCGGCATCATCTCTGGTTTCTCCGACAAGTTTGTAATTTCCAATATTATTGACGAGTATTATTTGCGTATTTCCTCCGGAGACAACCAGAGCTATTGCTGGAAATTCTATTTTTTCAATCGGTGATAGCCAACTTGAGAGAATATGCCCTTCGATATGGTTTACTCCGGAAACCGGAACATTCCAATAAAAGGAAAGAGCTTTGGCTAGATTAACTCCGGTATATAGGCAAGGCTCAAGCCCCGGGCCAATAGTTACAGCGATTTTATTAATTTCAGGAACGGCATATTTTTTAAAAAATTCTTTAAGGTCTTTAAATATTTCCGGATTTCTTTCCAATATTTTTTTCACCTTTAATATTTTTTTATTATCCAAGTCTTTTTTATTTTCTTTCAGAAGGCCAGAATTTTTTAGAGTTCTTGTCAGGAGGGGGATTAAGGCTTTTTGGTGTTCTCTTTTAGCTAAAGCTGGGAAGACTCCGCCATACTTGGAATGCAACTTTGCTTGAGAAAAAATACATTCTGAAAGAATTTCAAAATCGTTAAAAACAATAGGTTTTTTTCTGTTTTTAGACAAGCCGGTTTTTATCGCACTAACCCCGGTATCGTCGCAACTTGTTTCGATCGCAAGTATAATCATATTGACATTAATTGAACTATTGTCTAAATTGTAAACGAAAAAAGGAGTTTCCGCAAACCCGGTTGACTAAAACTATTTTTGAGCTTATATTATAACTATACTTTAAATGATTATGAATAATAAAAACACTGTATTTTCGTTAGTCCTAATTTTAGTTCTGGCAGTGATTGCCGGAATTTTTTGCTATCCGGCTCCGTATAATCAACTGGTTGACAATATCAATTCTAAGTATAATTGGAAAATTTGGCACTTTCCCGAAACGAATTTTAAGCTAGGTCTTGATTTAAAAGGAGGAGTTCATTTGGAGTATCAGGCTGATTTGAGCAATATTGCAGATCAAGACAAGTCGGAAATGATGGAAGGCTTGAGAGACATAGTCGAAAGGAAGGTTAATATTTTCGGAGTAACCGAGCCTATCGTTCAGATTTACGGATCAAACAGAATTGCAGTTGAATTGCCCGGGGTAGAAAGTATTGATGCGGCCATCAGTTGGATAGGAGAAACTCCTTTATTAGAGTTTTGGGAACAGAGGCCTCAAGAAGAAATAGATAAAATTAATGCTAAGAGGGCAGAACTGCAAGGTAAAACAACCTTAGAAGAAATTCAAAAAATTGCCGATTGGCAGGTAGCTCTTGAGAATCCCTATCAGAGGACTGAGTTGACTGGAAGATATCTAAAAAAGGCGACTCTTAACTTTGACCAAACAACTTCTGCTCCCATAATAGAACTTCAGTTTAATGATGAAGGAGCCAAGGTGTTTGAAATTGTTACTGAAAGAAATGTTGGTAAAACCTTAGCTATTTATATTGACGGAAAATCAATCGTTGATACGAATGGTGATGGAAATATTGACGACTCTGATTTATACGCCCCGAGAGTAGACCAAAAAATTAGCGGAGGGAAAGCTGTTATTACTGGTCAAACTGATATTAAAGCGGCCAAGACTTTAGTCCAGAGGTTAAATCAGGGCGCTTTGCCGGTCCCGCTTGGACAGCCCATAGTTCAAAAGAAGATAGGGCCTACATTGGGAGCTGTTTCCTTAAATAATGCCATTTGGGCGGGAATTTACGGCTTATTGGGGATTATTATCTTTTTGATTATTTTCTACCGCCTACCCGGCATTATGGCCTCTCTGGCGTTATTGGTTTATTGTTTGATTCTTTTATCTTTAATCAAGCTTATTCCCATCACAATGACTTTAGCCGGCATCGGTGGATTGATTCTTTCTATAAGCATGGCTGTAGACGCCAATATTTTAATATTTTCGAGGATGAAAGAAGAATTAAAAGGGGGAAAAGATACTATCACGAGCATTGAAGAAGGTTGTAATCGTGCCTGGCCTTCAATCAGGGATGGAAACTTTACTACCTTAATAGTTGCGTTCGTGTTGTATTTCCTCGGAACAAGTTTTATTAAGGCTTTTGCTTTCGCCTTGATATTGGGTATTTTAATCAGCATGTTCTCAGCAATGGTCATCTCAAGAATATTCTTGGAATTTATGGCCAAGGGAAGACTAGGGAAGATTAAATGGTTATGGTCATAAAAATATGAATTTTTTAAAATATACAAAAATATATTTCGGCATTGCGATAATATTAGTCGGCCTTAGCATTTATTCTATTTTTGCTTTTGGATTAAATTTGGGAATTGATTTTGAGGGAGGAAGCTCCTTTAATGTTGTTTATAAAAATGACAGTCCGAACGTAGAGGCTATTAAGGGTGCTTTAACTGGAATTGAGGAAATGAATGGCGTACAGATTCAGCCGATAGGAAAAAATGAGATTGTTTTAAAAATAAATAAAAAGGATATCAATACCGAGACATATAATAATATTTTATCTAAGATGAAAGGTCTTGGAGAAATTGAAGATAATTCTGCCGGAATAGAAACAATCAGTCCTTTAATCGGAAAAGAATTGAAAGACAAAACAGTCCTCGTTGTTGCCATTTCTTTATTAGCTATGTTGATATATATCGCTCTTGCCTTTAGAAATGTTTCAAAGCCGATAAGTTCTTTCCAGTACGGATTTTCTTCAACCCTTATGCTTTTCCATGACGTTATCATTCCTTTAGGAGTTTTAGCTTTTTTAGGAAAATACTATGGAGCCCAGTTGAGTATTCCGGTGATAACAGCCTTATTGACGGTTGTCGGTTATTGTATTAACAATACAGTCGTTGTTTTTGACAGAATAAGAGAAAACCTTCAAAAAGACAGAAAGTCTTCATATGAAGAGATTGTGAATAAAAGTTTAAACGAAACGTTTTCTCGATGTGTTAACACTTCTTTGACAGTTTTGATTGCCTTATCCGCTGTCTATTATTTTTTCAGCAATGAGGAAGGATTGAAGTATTTTACCTTAACAATGGGAATCGGTGTTATCGTCGGCATATTTTCTTCAGTGTTTTTAGCAAGTCCTTTGTTGGTTGTTTGGAACAACTATAGGAGGGGGAAGAAGTAGCCTTGTTGACATTATTCAAATTAGATGTTATAAATAATCAACTATGGAATTTGATTACAAGAAGATAACACAGAATATATTAAAGAACCTTCCGGATAGAACGAGAACCGTTATTTCTCGCAGATTTTCGTTAAATAAAGCCGGTAAGCCGGAAACCCTTGAAGCTATTGGCAATAGCTATAATATAACCAGGGAGAGGGTAAGGCAGATTGAAAATGACGGAATGAAAAGAGCTAAAAAGATATTGGAAAGCTCAGAAGTAAAGGAAGACTTTAAGAAAATTAAGGCTTTCTTCGAAAAAAAGATAGACGCCTGCGGAGGGATTAAAAAAGAAGAAAAATTATTGGAAGAAATCGGTTCCGGAGAACAGAAAGACAGCGTTTCCTTTTTGCTTGTCCTTGACGAATCTTTATTCAGAGAAAAAGAAGACGATGTTTTTTATTCCTTCTGGGCGACAAGCAAGGACTTAGCCTCTTCGGCCAGAAAGCTTTCTTCCGATTTTATCAAGTTATTAAAAGAAAGGGGAGAACCGGAAACATTGGATAATTTATATTCCGAATATAAAAAGAATGGAGGCAGGATTTCCATTGAAGCATTTTCTTGCCATCTTGAAATTTCAAAAGAAATTTTAAAGACTATCGACGGGAATAAAGTGGGCCTTAAGTCTTGGCCGGAAGTAAATCCCAGGACAGTCAAGGATAAGATTAAATTAATCTTAAAAGAAAAAGAAAAACCCTTACACTTTAAAGAAATTGCAGATATGATTTTCGATTTGAACGAAACTTTATCGGGAAGGTCGAATAAGAACAAGAGATTACATCCTCAGACTGTTCACAATGAATTAATTAGAAACCAGGATTTCGTTTTGGTAGGCAGGGGATATTACGCTTTGAAAGATTGGGGATATAATCCGGGACAGGTCAAGGATGTTATTTATCAAGTACTGCAGAGTTCCGGCAGCCCTCTTTTGAAAGAAGAAGTTATCGATTCTGTTTTAAAACAGAGAATGGTTAAAGAATCTACAATTCTTTTGAATTTGCAAAACAAAAGCTTCTTCATCAGAGATGAAGAGGGAAAATACAGAGTTCGAGAAGCATAAGTTTAAAATTAATTAATGCCAGAAGAAATAATGTTTGTAATTGAAGGACTTTCCACTCTTTGGAAAATCAGCATTCCCTATCTTTTGGTGCTAAAAACCTTTATCGTTCAGTTCTGGTGGATTCCAGTTCCTTTTTATTTAATCCATCATCTTGATTTTATTTACGATCTCTATATCACCGGCCAGTGGCTTAGTGATAAATCTAAAAAAAGAGTAGTTTTAGAAATTAAAATTCCTAAAACAATTCTTAGGCCGTTAAAGGCTATGGAAGCGGTTTTTGCATCTTTTTGGGGAACATATGATCCGCCTAGCAGCTGGAAAGAGAAACATTTTAAAGGCAAAACGATATTGGGGGCGTCTTTTGAGCTGGCTGGCATTGACGGAGTTCCGCACTTTTTTGTGAGATTGCCATCAAGCAACCGAAAATTATTTGAGTCGGCTGTTTATTCCCAGTATTCTGAGGTAGAAATTATTGAAGTTCCCGACTATACCAAGCAGGTTCCTGAAGATATTCCAAACAAGGAATGGGATTTATGGGGCTGTGATTTTGAGTTAATAAAGCCGGATGTTTATCCTCTTAGAACTTATGAGGAGTTTTATGAGGAAAAACCTGATTCTAGTAAAGAGGAAAAGAGAATAGATCCTTTATCTCATTTATTTGAAACAATCGCTCGAACCCAGAAAGGTGAGCAATTGTGGTTCTCTATATTTATAATGCCTCGCGGCCCTAAAGATACAGACTTTTTTGACCGGGCCAGGAAAGAAGTTGATAAGCTGGCAAAAAGGCCGGAAAAAAAAGAAGGCAAGCCTTTGTTGGTTGATTTTTGGAATCTTTTAGTGGAGGGGAGGGCTCCAGAAGAGGAGGTGGCGGAAAAAGAGGACGCATTTCTTCCTCCGGAAATGAAGCTGACAACTGGAGAAAGGGATGTTGTTTCGGCTATTGAAAGAAAAAAGTCAAAAAATGTTTTCCTTTGTTTTATTAAATATGTTTACGTGGCAAAAAGAAAAGTTTTTTATAACGGTGCCAAAGGTTTCGGGACAAGCTTTTTTTCTCAATTTGGAACTCAGAACTTGAACAGTATGAAGCCTTGGGGGATGACGACGACAAAAGTGCATTCGCCCAGCATGTTTACCGCCAGAAAGCTTTACTTAAGAAAGAGAGACTTGGTTGAGAATTACAGGACAAGGGACCCGGCATTTGATCCTTTTAACGTTCCAGGGGCGACATATACTTTAAATACCGAAGAATTAGCTACCATGTATCACTTTCCGAGTTCTGATGCTGTTCCTTCTTCTGCGCTTCAGAGAATGGAAACAAAAAAAGGTGCTCCTCCTGCACAATTACCAGTAGAATAATATTATGGATAAATCAGAAATTATATTTTTTGGCCAGACGACCTTTAGGGGAGAAAAGAAAAGATTCGGAGTTAAGACCGATGATAGAAGGCGCCATATATATGTTGTCGGTAAAACCGGTATGGGTAAAACCGAGCTTTTGAAGAATATGGTTATCCAGGATATCCGCAACGGAAATGGAGTTGGTTTTATCGACCCACACGGAGAAGCTTCTGAAGAAATTCTTAAATTTATTCCCGAAGAAAGAATTAAGGATGTCGTCTATATCAATCCGGCAGATATTGAAAATCCGATTGCTTTTAATATTATGGAAGATGTTGATGCTGAGTATAGGCACTTGATTGCAGGAGGGTTGATGGGAGTTTTCAAGAAAATTTGGCCTGATGTTTGGTCTTCCAGAATGGAATATATTTTAAATAATGCTATTTTGGCTTTGCTTGAAGTTCCGGATTCTACTTTGTTGGGGGTAAACAAATTGTTGTCTGACCCAGAGTGGAGGGCGGAAATAATCGAAAAAGTAAAAGACCCGGTAGTCAAAGCTTTTTGGCTGAAGGAATTCAGCAGATACAGCCAGAGATACGAGATAGAGGCTACTGCCGCAATTCAAAACAAGATAGGGCAGTTTATTTCTTCCCCTTTGATCAGAAATATTATCGGCCAGGAAAAATCAACGATAGACATCAGAAAGATAATGGACGAAAAGAAAATCCTTATCATGAATCTTTCTAAGGGTAGAATAGGTGAGGATTCTTCAAGACTATTGGGAGCCCTTCTAGTTACCAAGTTGCAATTGGCGGCAATGTCGAGAGTTGATACTACGGAAAAAGAAAGAAACGATTTTATTTTATACATTGATGAATTTCAAAACTTTTCAACCGATTCTTTCGCTAATATTTTATCCGAAGCCAGGAAATACAGACTGTCTTTAGTTTTGGCTCATCAATACATCAATCAGATGGAAGAAAAAGTCAGAGATGCAGTATTCGGAAACGTGGGAACAATGATTGTTTTCAGGGTCGGAGCTGAAGATGGAGAGTTTTTGGAAAAAGAGTTTTCTCCGGAATTTATTGCACACGATTTAGTTAATCTTCCCAAGCAAAATATTTATGTAAAATTAATGATTGACGGCGTGACCTCAAGGCCTTTTTCCGCGGAAACTCTTCCGCCGGCCACTTCGGATATTGACTACGAAAAGGAAATTATAGAATTTTCAAGAAATAAGCACGGAACGTCGAGAAATATTGTCGAAGAAAAAATATCTAAATATGCCGGGGTGGGAGATCTTCCCAAGATTGAATTTAAAGAAGCCAGGCAGACAGAATTATTTGACGCTCAGTGCGGGAAGTGCGGAAAGAAAGTAAAGGTTCCCTTTAAGCCAGACGGTAAAAGGCCGGTTTATTGCAAAAGTTGTTTAGGCAATAAAAACAATGAAGCTCCGAAGAGTACCTTTGAGAAGATTCCCTATATCTCCCTTGAAGAATCTGTGAAAGACTTTACACCTACTCAAAAAGAAAGGAGAAAGGAGAGTATAAAAAATCCGGATACGGTTGAGGTTAATAAAACTAAGAAAAAAATAGACTTTGAGGGATTGCGAGAGGTGATAAAAGAGGCGAAAAAAGAAAAGTCCGAAAATTCAAAAGAAATAAGAAAAAACGGCACTATTAATCCCGGAGAGGTGATTAAGTTTTAATCAAAAGAAAGCTTGTATTTTTACGTTCTTTTTGGTATATATAATCTATCTTTGGCCCCATCGTCTAACGGTTAGGACACCAGATTTTCAATCTGGTAATCAGGGTTCGATTCCCTGTGGGGTCACAATGGAAGAAAAATACTATTTAAAAGTCGGAAGGGCGGATGATCTTAAGAATAAGAAAGAAAGAAGAACTTACCGCTTCTTGGAAATGTTAACCGGCCTCTTGAGCTTGTCGATATTAATTTTGGCAGTTATTTTTTCTTACAAGCTCCCAACTTTAGTTGCTTTTTTTATAATCATCTATGATATCTATTGGCTTTTGAGAACAATTTATTTTGCTTTTTATCTTAAAGCAGGATACGAACAAATGAAGGTTAACGAGAAGGAAAATTGGATTAAAAAGCTTGAAGAATTAGGGAGGCCAAAGAACGGAATTAATATTAGCTCATGGAAAGAAATTTATCATGTAGTAATTTTACCAATGTTTAAGGAGCCGTTTGAAGTAGTTGACTTGACCTTTTCCTGTTTAATTAATAGCGATTATCCAAAAGATAAGATGATTATTGTTCTGGCTTGCGAGGAGGCAGACAAGGAAAATGCAACAAGTATCGCTCTAAAGATTAAAGAAAAATACGGAGAAAGTTTTTTTAAGCTTCTAATCACATATCACCCCGAAGGCTTGTCAGGCGAAATGGCCGGACACGGAGCCAATGATGCTTGGGCTTCCAAGAAGGCCAAAGAATTTATAGATTCTTTAAATATTCCTTACGAAAATATAGTAGTTTCTTCTTTTGATATCGATGCTTGTGTTTATCCCAAGCATTTTAGTTGTTTGACTTATTATTATTTGACGGTTGAAAAACCTCTTAGAACTAGCTATCAGCCAGTTCCTTTGTATTTGAATAATGTTTGGCAAGTCCCGCCGCTATCAAGAGTCTTTTCTTTTTCTTCAACGTTTTGGCATACTATGAATCAAGAGAGACCTGAGAAGTTGGTGACCTTTTCCTCACATTCAATGTCTTTTAAATCTTTAATAGATATTGATTTTAAGCAAACTAATGTTGTCTCTGACGATTCAAGGATATTCTGGCAGTGTTTTTTTCAATATGACGGAGACTACAAGGTTCAGCCGATGTATTATCCTATTTCCATGGATGCTAATTGTGCGGAGACATTTTTAAAAACGGTAAAGAATGTTTATAAGCAGCAGAAGAGATGGGCTTACGGAGTAGGGGAGGTGCCTTATTTTATTTTCGCTTCCATTAAAGACAAAAAGATTTCCCTGAAGAAAAAGCTTTCTATGGGTTTTGATTTAATCGAGGGCCATATCTCTTGGGCTATTTCTTCAATCCTCATATTTTTACTGGGATGGCTTCCTTTGTATTTAGGCGGAGCTGAATTTGGGCAGACTCTTGTCTCTTATAATTTGCCGAAGGTAACCAGTGCTATTATGACCGTAACTATGTCCAGCTTGATTATTTCAATTTGGGTTAGCATGCTTTTATTGCCTCCTAAGCCGGTTAATTATGGAAGATATAAATATGTTTTAATGGCTTTTGAGTGGATATTAATTCCTTTTGTAATGATATTTTTCAGCTCTTTGCCGGCACTTCATGCTCAGATGCATTGGCTGTCAGGTAAATATATGGGATTTTGGGTTACTCCCAAAGTTAGAAAATAATTATTCCAAGTGAACTTTTTCTTCAAATGCCTCTAACCTTCTTTTTAAAAGAGGGTGTTTTTCTATTTGAGGAAATATTTCTTCAGCTGCTTCTCTGGCTCTCTTTACACCTTTTATGTCTCCCAAAGCAGACATAGCGAAGTCAGGTAATCCCCACTGTCTTACTCCGAAAAAATCTCCAGGTCCTCTTAATTTTAAATCTATTTCCGAGAGTTTAAATCCGCTATCGTATTTAATCATTGCTTCAAGTCTTTCTCTGGTTTTTTTGCTTCTTGAATTCGTAAAAAGAAAGCAATATGATTGTTGTTCTCCTCTTCCAACTCTCCCCCTAAATTGATGTAATTGGGCTAAGCCGAACATGTCGCTTCCTTCAATCATCATTACTGTGGCATTGGGGATATCAATTCCTACCTCTATAACAGAAGTTGAAACAAGAATATCGTATTTTTTGCTTCTAAAATCTTTCATTATTTTATCCTTTTCTTTACTAGTCATTTTTCCGTGGAGCATGGCTAGTTTAAATTCTGGGAAAACATCTCTTGAGAGATAGTCGTGTTCTTTTTTAACGGTTTTAATTTCTTCTTCCTCTTCTTCAGATTCTATCCTCGGGCAGACTACAAAAACTTGTCCTCCTTTAGAGATTTCTTTTTTAATAAATTCGTACTTTTTCTCTCTTTGTTTTTCGGAAACAATTTCGGTAATTATTTTTTTTCTATTTTTAGGCATTTCATCGATTATCGATAAATCCAAATCTCCCCAGACGGTCAAAGCCAAAGTCCGGGGAATAGGGGTAGCGGTCATGGAAAGAAGATGGGGAATTTTATCTCGATTTTTCTGAAGAGCTGCTCTTTGTTTTACTCCAAAGCGGTGCTGTTCATCAACAATTACTAATCCCAAGTTTTTAAACTTAACTTTTTCTTCTTCTTTCTTTTTACTGCTGACTATCAAGGCCTGAGTTCCGACTAAAATGTCAATTTCTCCTTTTTCTGTTTTTTCCAGTATTTTTTTTCTTGAAATTTCAATTGTATCGGAATGCAGTTTTTTCGAATAATATTTATCTTCTTTTCCAGTTAACAATCCAACATTTAAATTGAAACTCTTAAGCATCTGGAAGAATGTTTTGAAATGCTGCTTTACCAGTATTTCCGTCGGAGCCATCAAAACGACTTGAGCTTTAGCTTTAACCGTGTTGATTGAAGCTAAGGCAGCAACAGCGGTTTTACCCGAACCGACATCTCCTTGTAACAGCCTGTTCATCGGATTGGGCTTTTCCATATCTTTCAATATTTCATCAAGAGTTTTCTTTTGGGCTTTAGTCAGTTCGAAAGGAAGAGAAGCTTTAACTCTTTCTATCAGTTCTTTGTTTATCGGTATGGGTTGAGATTTTTCTTTTTTAACTTCAGATTTCTTTTTTAAGTTGAAAAGGGAGATAAAAAATATCTGCTCAAAAGAGAATCTTTCTTTAGCTTTTTCGGCTAAATCCAGAGAAGAAGGTGAATGAATTTGCTCTAAAGATTCTTTCAGAGAGATAAGTTCGTATTTTTTTAATATTTCTTCCGGAAGCGTTTCAGGGATTTTGTTTTTTATACTTTCAACGATGGGTTTAATTATCCATCTCAAATATCTCGAAGAGACTCCTTGAGTTTCTGGATAGACGGCCATTATCCTTCCCAGGTGGATTGTTTCTTTCGGAGATACTTTTTCGTAAATAGGGGAGGATATTTGGATGGTCCTGTTTTGGATAGAAAGCTTACCGGCCAAGATTATTTCATCTCCGATTTTTAAAACCTTGTTCAAATATGGCTGGTTGAACCAGACAGCTTCTATTGCTCCAGTATCATCTTGGATTAAGGCGGTCGTGACAATCATTTTTTTAACCCAGGTTTTGTTTTGCTCAAGCGATATTATTTTTCCCCGGACACAAGCCTTTTCGTTTATCTTTATATCTTTTATTTTAGATATTTTAGAGAAATCTTTGTATTCGCGGGGAAAATAATAAATTAAATCAGCCAGGGTTTTAATACCCATGCCTTTCAGTCTTTTTCCGTAAACAGGCCCTATTTTTGGAATTTCTTCTATTTTGGTTGAGAAATTCATATGTGCCCTCGAGGGGATTCGAACCTCTATCGCAAGCTCCGCAAGCTGGCATTCTATCCATTGAACTACGAGGGCATATCTCTATACTATACAAAAAGGGAATCGAAAACAAGAGTGAACAATAATAGAAAAAGAGCCTTTAAGCTCTTCTCGTATGAGGAGGGAGAGGGATTCGAACCCTCGGTAGGTTTCCCCACAATAGTTTTCAAGACTATCCCATTCAACCGCTCTGGCATCCCTCCGCGATAGGGAAATGATATATAAAAAAAGAGGTGTTGTCAATTTGATTATTTATGGAATCCCAGGTCTGCGGGGTTGCTTCCTCCCGAGATGTGTTCTATCTTTCCGCCTTCCTTTTCGAATGCATATCTTAACTTTTTAACTTCATCAGCCAAATCAATCGTTTCCTCTGGCATTTCTTTTTTGATGTATCCCTTTGACCAATAATCGAGGATTAACTTGCTATCGCCGAATATTTTTTTGATGTTTTCCTTGATGGCTATTTTCAGGGCGTATTTGCATGCTAAAAGTTCGCCGAAGTTATTAGTGACTTTTTTAGTGATCAAGTGCTTGCCGCTGTGGCCGATTTCCTTTTTTCCTAAAGCTTTATGCAAAAGGTTATTTCCGTTTTCGTCGGTAACGCTGATTTCAACTCCTTTGCCTGCTCCGGTTCCGGCATCAAAATATATGCCTTTTTCTGAAGCAAGATGTTTTACATTATAATCCGCTCCGGCGTTAAGCCATCTTTCTGCTTCGTCCTTAGTTTCAAATCCTTTGTATTTAGCATTAACCATGCCCGAAACAATTTTTTGACACTGAGGCCAACTGTCGGTTATTCCGTTTTTTCCATTTATTGAATATGCGTAGTATTTTTTCTTAGTCATATGAGTAGGGGATTAAGAGTAAAGCTGGCTATGGGTGCCGATAGCGACAAAATAGATTATCTTTCCACTATTTATTTCTTGAAAAACGGCTCGCCAATCTGCGTTAATATTAATACTTCTGTAATTTTTTAATTTTCCTGAAAGAGAATGGTTGTTCAAAGTGATGTCAAATTTATTATTAATCAGGATTTTTAATTTAGAGACGAAAGATTTCTTAATATTTAGCGGACATTTTTTAAATTCTTTGATGAATTTTTTAGAATATTCAATTTGCATGCTTACTGTTTTTTGATAAATTCGATAGCATCTTTATTATTTTTAAAAGTATGGTAATTACTTCCTTTTCTCTGACTTATAGATTCTTTTATAGAATCCAAAAGGTACTTGCTGGGTGATTCATCAAGAGTTAATAAAAAAGTTTTATTACGGATTAGTTGTTTTAAAAATCCATTAATCGCACCGCTTAAAGTTAGCCCTAAATCGGAAGCGACTAATTGAGCCTCTTTTTTAATTTTTATGTCTGTCTTTATATTTATAACCGTTGAGTTCATGGAGCCTAATATTATGGTATATACTTAGTATATACTGCACTATAAATATTGTCAATGAGGTTTTTTCTTAAAAATTTCTAAGAGTATCGGAATAGCAGATATTATAATTATGGCAACAACAATAATAGAAAAATTCTGTTTTATTTGCGGCATGTTTCCCAAAAAGTATCCCAGACTGGCAAAGAGGGATACCCAGACAAATCCTCCGGCAATATTGTAATAGAAGAATTTTTTATACTCCATTTTTCCTAATCCCGCCACAAACGGAGCGAAAGTTCTAACGACAGGAACAAAGCGGGCAATAAAGATAGTGAAGCCTCCGTATTTGTTATAAAATTCATGAGTTCTGTATAAATATTTTTGATTAACCCTGGATGATATTTTTTGACCGAATATATTTCCTATCCAATAATTTGTCGTATCTCCTAAAAAAGCGGCAATCCAGACGATTAAAATTAATAAATAAATATTTAGCGAGCTAAGCGCGGATATTGCTCCAGCAGCAAAGAGCAGGGAATCTCCCGGTAAAAAAGGAGTGAAAACCAGGCCGGTTTCTAAGAAAACAACAATAAAAAGAAAAAGATAAGACAATGCTCCGTAGGCGGAGACAATTTCACTTAAATAGATATCAATATGAAGAATAATGTTTAGTAAATCCATAATTGGCGGTGGCGATTTCCGCAACCTTGAACCAGTCTACGCTACCAGAAGCTGGTCTATTAGTCGTATTGATAAAATTATACGCCGTTTAAGGTTATTTTACAAAGAAAATTCTAGATCTTTTGAAGTTCCGGTTTTTGCCCAGAAAATCTATTAATCTTGAATAACTTATTTAGATAAATTTTGCTCTTATTTTAGTAATCGAAAATTTGATGTTGCAATTAAACCAAGTCCCACAATACCAATCGTAATTCTTGCAGGTAATGGAAGAATATCAAAAATCATCAAAATTGTTCCGGTTAAGGCTAAAATAATCCCTGCAATAAACTGAATTAAACTTAATGATTTTTTGTCCATAAATATTTAAGATATTATTTTTATTTTTTACGAGATAGTTATCGCTCAATAACTAAAAAGATTATACCAAAATACTGGATTTGATTCAAACTTGGAAATCTGGCGAGACACTCGGGTTAAGTGCTAAATATTTGAAGGTGTTTCGGAGATTTTCGTAGGTTCGCTTACCGAGGCATATTAGTCGGTCACTAAATTTCTAAGGTCTGCAAAATATAAATTTTTTATGGTTAAGCATGGGTGGCATTCCGTAAATTCTTTTACAACTTCATTGATAATCTTTTGGGTGCTATTTCCATCGAGAATTTTTCTATGAACTTGCCCATCGTTTCCGTGTAGTAGATTGTCGTAGTCCCATATTAGATAAATAAGCCCCTTTCCTTTCAGTTGTTTATTTGCTTTTTCAAGGTGATAATTTGCTTTATTTCTGACGGCTGCGATGATTAAATCATGTTCCTCGGTCTTCTTCTCGTTGGCAAGAATCGGACTAACACAAGAGAAAGAATCTCGTTGGTGGCGATTATTTTCTTCCTTGCTTTCATTTAGAGTTTTAATTTCGATTGATATTCCATTTTCAAGGTCTGGCCCATCGACATTAAACCGCGCCCTTGGATGAAAGACATAAGCCACTTCTACTTCATGCAGAAGATCGGCTATTTCTGAATTTTTCTTATTGCCTTTAAGTTTTGATTTTAATGTTTGAAAATTTTCTGTCGTTAAACTATTCACAAAATTCTCAAGTGCATTAAAGTATTTGTCACTTACTAAAACTCCACCGCAGAAATGATTGATGTATTTTTCCAAATTTAGCTCTTTGAGTTTTTTGTACATAAATATGTGCTCGGGTCATGCCGATAAAAAATTGTCTTGGCGGAGAGGGAGGGATTCGAACCCTCGAGTCGCTTTCGCAACTAACACCTTAGCAGGGTGCCCCATTCGACCACTCTGGCACCTCTCCAACGATGAGGTCATTCTATACAAAATAAGCTTGTTGGTCAACTTCTCTTGCTATCGTTAGTCCGTAAACTTTTTTAGCTCCTGATTGTTTTAAAACCTTAGCGCACTCTTCCATAGTTGAGCCGGTAGTATATACGTCATCCAAGAGTATAATGTTTCTTCCCTCAACCTTTTCTTTTTCTGCCCAGAAGCAATTTTTTATATTCTCCATCCGTTCTTTTTTATTCAATTCCATTTGTGGCTTATTTTCCTTTATTTTTACAAGTCCGTTAAGACAGAGACTTAGGCCAGTTGTTTCGGATATTATTTTTCCTATTTCTTCAGATTGATTGAAGCCCCGCCTTCTTTTTTTCTTGGCGGAGAGGGGAACGGGGATAATGATAAAAGAATTGTCTATTTTTTCTTCAATTAAATAAAGATGGGTTAACGCCAATAAAGATAGAGGTTGGGCCATATCCTTAATGTAGCCGTATTTTAATTTGTGCACAGCCTCTTTTAGTATTTTATTAAACGGAGCTGCCGATAGTATTTTATCCAGGCTTCTATTTTTGCAGTTATCGCATTTTTCCCTTTTTTCCAATTTTTCGCAAAGGCAATATCGGAATGGATTAATTTCGATTAAAGAGAAGCAGTCCTCACATAGATAAGAGCCTTCTTTTCTGCAATTAATGCACTTTTTGGGGAAAATCATGTCCCAAAAAGCATTTATATATTCCATTGTTTTTTAAAAAGTGTTATTATTCTAAGTATAGCATTTGCTAGTATTTTAAAAAATGATATAATGTTTTTAATCATAGTGTTTTTCAGTAAAAAGTCATATGATACATACAGGGCTCATAGAGAAAATATTTTCTGAAAAAATTGTAAAAAAATCTTATTTTTTGTTATTTACTAATATTAACGATATGGGATAATTTTTTGTATTTGATATAATGAAATTATTAAAAATAAATAAATTAAAAAATAATAAATAATAAAAAAATGAAAAACTATCAAAAAAAGTTTTTAACAATTCTCTTAACCTTCTTGATTTGTTTCACTTTAACTTCGGTTAAAGCAGCAACAACTACCGGCACACCAGCTGCCTGTGCCGGCATTACTTTTACTCGCACCCTAAGGCAAGGTTCGTGGGGAAGCGATGTTAAGTGTCTACAGGCATTATTAAATCAAGATTCTGATACGAGAGTGGGCATTTCTGGATCAGGTTCTCTCGGGCAAGAAACAAATTATTTTGGAACCGCAACTAGAGTTGCAGTAATTAAATTTCAAAATAAATATGCATCTGAAATATTAAGTCCGCTTGGATTAACCTCTGGAACGGGTATTGTCGGAACAACCACAAGAGCTAAATTAAACAAGCTTGTCTCAGTTGATGTCGTTTCTCCGGTACGAAGCAATGGTCAACCGTCAGGAACAACTAGTAACACTCAAACAACAATATCTTTAACAACAAACGAATCGGCCACTTGCAAGTATTCAACTGCGCCGGGAACAGCATATGCTTCAATGACTAATACTTTCACAACGACAGAGGGAAAAACACATTCAAGAACAATTACAGGACTGACCAATGGATCGAGTTATTCATACTATGTAAGATGTCAAGACTCAACAGGAAACGCAAACACAGATGATTTTGTTATATCATTTAAAATGTCTACTACTGTTGGCGTTTCCCCTGTAGCTCAATTCTCAGCATCGCCTTTGAGCGGTAATTCTCCGCTGACAGTTAAGTTCACAAATTTATCAACCGGAACAGAGCCGATGACATATCAGTGGGACTTTAATAATAGCGAATATGTCGGAAGTACAGAAAAGAGTCCGACTGGTATATATGAATCTGTTGGTCCGCACACCATTAAACTTACTGCGACTAATGCATACGGAAGCAATTCAATAATTAAAACTGATTACATCTCGGTAGTCGATACAGATGCCACTGCGCCTTCTCAAGTAGCCAACCTTTCTGTTTCTGGCCCTACTCAAAGTTCAGTTATTCTTAGTTGGACAGCTCCGGGAGACGACGGCTCAACGGGTACAGCCACAAGTTATGATATCAGGTATTCTGCTGCTGCAATTACTTCATCTAACTTTGCTTCAGCCACTCAAGTAACCGGAGAACCGACACCATTAAGTAGCGGGACATCTCAATCGTTTACCATTACAGGACTAACAGCCAATACTACTTATTATTTTGCCATCAAGGCAACCGACAATGCTAACAATGTTTCGACTCTTTCAAATGTTGCTTCGGGGAAGACGTCAATTGCGACAACGACAGCGACAGCATCAACTTTAGGTACTTTTCAACTCTACCCGGAAGACCACATATGGAATACTCCTATAGATACAATGCCAGTAGACTCACGCTCTACATCATACATTAATGCAAATTATTTAGGTGTTTCCGGTTCAAGTCTCTATATGGGAGTATCTGAAGCATATAATGTTAACATTGTAGACAGTAATACGCCAAAACAATACTTGTCTTCAATTACATATTCTGAATTTAGTGATAATATAGCATACCCCATACCTACGAATCCTCTAATCGAACACGGTTCCGACCTTCTTATGTTCATGGTTGATACTGGCGCGAATAAATTATATGAATTATACGACACAAACCAAAATTCAAATGGAACCTGGTGGGCTGAGGCGGCTATGTCGTTTGATTTATCAAGCTATGCGCTTAGACGAGACAATAGGCCGTCAGCTTCTGCTTCCGGGCTTCCAATTACACCCGGACTGCTAAGATATGATGAAGTTGAGGCGGGAGTCATTAACCATGCTCTTCTTTTCGCTCTTCCAACATCAGGAAGTACATATGTTTGGCCGGCTCGTGCTGGAGGGAACATAGCAGATGCTTCTTATCCTGGATTTGGGCAGAGATTTAGATTAAAATCATCATTTGATACATCCAGTTTCAACGCTCATCAAAAAGTTATTCTCAACGCTCTAAAAAAATACGGTATGATGTTCTCAGACAATACGGGAGCAGCAAACTATTTTTCTTTGGGTGCAGTTGAGGATTCGCGATGGATAAACAGTAGCGGGTATAATGACATAGGATATTCTGCATTCTCATCTATTGATTTTTCTGACTTTGAAGCAGTAGATGTTTCGTCATTGATGATAAATAAAGATTCTGGTCAAGTTAAAACAAGTACTACTTCAGCAGTAGACACCACCGCACCTTCTCAGATAACCAATCTCTCCGCCTCTAACCTCACTCAGAATTCAATAGCTCTTAGTTGGAAAGCTCCGGGAGATGATGGCTCAACAGGTACAGCCACAAG
>JBBACM010000007.1:0-35099 GCA_041657045.1 Minisyncoccota bacterium | reverse complement strand
AGGAATGATTTTAGCTATCGCTTTCACAGAAGCTATCGCTATTTATGCTTTGGTAGTAGCTTTGATTATATTATTTGTCTAATTAAATTAAAATGAGCGCTTTAGAAATAGATTGGAAAGTATTAGTAGGACAGATAGTTAACTTTGCTATCCTTTTTTTCGTGTTGAAAGCTTTTGTTTATAAGCCTTTTCTTAACTTGTTAAAAACAAGGAGAGAGAAAATAGAAGAGGGGGTAAACAAATCAGTTGAGGCTGATGAACGTCTTTCTAAACTAGGAGAGATGAAAAACAAGATGGAAGAAAAGAATGAAGAAGAGAGAAGGGCGGTTTTAATTAAGGCGGAAGAAGAAGCAAAGAAAAGATTAGACGAATCAGCCAAAAAAGCAGAAAAGGAAAAGGATGATATTTTGGCCAAGGCAAGAAAAGAAGCAGAGGATATTAAAGAAAAAGAAAAAGAAGAAGCGAAAAAAAAGACGATAGAAAATGCTTTTTCTTTAGCTGAAAAGCTTTTGAGGGAAACCGTTGATGAAAAGAAG
The DNA here is from genome assembly GCA_041657045.1 of Minisyncoccota bacterium. Lineage (GTDB taxonomy): Bacteria > Patescibacteriota > Minisyncoccia > Minisyncoccales > Minisyncoccaceae > UBA2211. The sequence goes on along the minus strand of JBBACM010000007.1, from coordinate 34,563 downwards.
GGGAAAAAGGTTACCGAAGAATTTTTAAATAAGTTAAAGTCATGAAAATAGAAAAGGAAATTTCTTCATGGGTTCGTGCGCTGTATTTTGCGCTTGAAGAAAATCCTGGTAAGGCCAAGGAGATTTTTTCTAATCTTAAAAATTCTCTATGCAAAAAACAGATTCTTATCCCTTTAATTATAAAAAAGCTTGAGAGGATGTATTTAAAAGAAAGAAGTGCTGAATTATTTTTATCTCATAATTTTAGCGAAGCGGAAAAGAAAGAGATTAAAGTAAAAATTAAAGAAATAGTAAAGGGAATTGAAAAAGTCGAAGATGTAATAGACGAGAGTCTTTTGGCAGGCTTTCGTTTAAAGACAAAAGATGTGTTAGTTAAGGCTTCTTATAAAGATGTTTTATTGAAGCTTAAAAACAAAATATATGGATATAATTGAACAATTTAAAAAACAATTGGAAGGACTGGATGTTTCTCCCGAAATGGAAGAAGTGGGAGAAGTCACTGAAGTCAAAGACGGCGTAGTTAAAATATCAGGATTAAGGAGCGTTGAAAACTTCGAGATGATAGAATTTGAAGAAGCCGGAGTTATGGGCTTGGTTTTGAACTTAGAAGAATATGAAGTCGGTGCCGTAATTTTAGGCAGTGATAAGAATATTAAACAAGGAACAACAGTCAAAAGAACTAAAAAGGTTTTCTCCGTGCCGGTGGGTGAGGGCCTTTTAGGTCGTGTTGTTGATCCTTTAGGAAGGCCACTTGACGGAAAAGGAGAAATTAAAGCTAAAGAATATCTTCCCTTAGAAAGAAAGGGTCCTTCTGTTATCGAAAGACAAATGATAACAAAGCCTATGCACACTGGAATTAAAATGGTTGACGCTTTAATTCCGATTGGAAGAGGGCAGAGAGAATTAATTATCGGAGATAGGGGTCTTGGGAAAACAGCCATTGCTCTTGATGCAATCATTAACCAGAAGAGTGAAAAGAACAGACCTTACTGTGTTTATGTTGCTTGTGGGCAGAAAAAAAGTAAAGTAAAAAGATTGGTTGCAACCTTGGAAAAAGAAGGAGCTATGGAATATACAACCGTGGTTTGTGCTTTTCCTGATGACCCAACCAGTTTCGTTTATTTGGCTCCTTTTACCGGAGCAACTATTGGAGAATATTTTAGAGATAACAAACAGGACGCTTTAGTCGTTTACGATGATTTAACCAGGCAAGCTTGGGCGTGGAGAGAAATATCTTTGATTTTAAGACGTCCGCCGGGAAGAGAAGCCTACCCAGGCGATGTTTTCTATCTTCACTCAAGATTACTTGAAAGAGCAGCTATGATGAGTGATGAAATGGGGGGAGGTTCTTTAACCGCTTTACCCATTATCGAAACTCAAGCCGGAGATATCTCAGGATATATTCCTACCAATGTGATTTCCATTACTGACGGTCAAATATTTTTAGATTCAACTTTATTCAGAAAAGAGCAGAAGCCGGCAATCAATATCGGAACTTCAGTATCAAGGGTCGGTTCTTCGGCTCAAATGAAGGCAACTAAAAAAGTTGCCGGAAGATTAAAGCTTGACTTGGCCCAGTTCCAAGAGCTGGAAAGATTTTCCGAGTTTACAGAAGAGCTTGATCCTCAGACTAAAAAGACCATCGAAAGAGGGAAAAGAATGAGGGTTCTTTTGAAGCAGTCTGATTTAGTTCCTCTTCCCATTGAGAAAGAAGTTGTCGTTATTTTCACCGGAGTTAATAGCGACATTGAAGATGTTCCAATGGAGAAGATTAAAGATTTTGAGGTAGACATTCTAAGAAGCGTTGAGTTAGAAAGCCCTGACATTTTAAAAGAAATAAAAGAAACGGGAGACATGAGCGATAATAGTAAGAATAAACTTCTCGAAATTATTAAGAAGATTAAGAATAGCTATGGATCTTAAAGAAGTAAAAGCTAAAATAGGTTCTGTCAAGAATATTTCCGAACTAACCTCCGCCCTCGAGACTTTTTCAGCCTTGAAAATGAAGAAGACTCAGAAAGTATTTTCCGAATCGAAGCCATTTGCAGAAGAAATGGCAAAGATGTTGAGGAAGATGAAAAAGGCACTTAGAGACGGTAAGTCTATTTTCTTAGAACAGAGACCGGTTAAGAACATTTTAGTTTGTGTCGTTGCTTCGGATAGAGGATTCTGCGGTTCTTTCAATGCGAACGTTTTAAGATTTGCAGATAGGGAGATTAAGAAGATAAGAGAAGAGGGGGAAGTAGAAATTATGCCTATCGGTAAAAAATCAATTGCCCATTACAATAAGAGAGAAAGATTTAACTATAACTTTAGCGGAGTCGGAGATTATTGGAACTTTAAGCAGACAAAAGAAATTTCCGATCTTCTTATTAAGTCTTTCTTGGAAGATAAATATCAAAAAGTATATATTATTTATACCCACTTCCATTCCTCTTTTGCCCAAAAGCCAAGCGCGGTTCAATTATTTCCTTTGGAAGATGGAACAGTTAAGAACTTTTTAAAAGAAGATGATGGTGGCGGATACTTTGGCGCGGATTATTTATTAGAACCTTCTTTTTCCGTCATTTTAGATGAAGTTATTCCTGTATTTGTGGAGTACTTGATATATCAATTCATTTTATCAGCTAATACTTCCGAACATTCGGCCCGTATGATGGCTATGAGAAATGCATCAGACAACGCTAGAGATGTTTTAGAAGGTTTGAGATTAGTATATAATAAGGCAAGGCAAGAACAAATTACTTCTGAGGTTTGTGAGATTTCTTCGACCAAAGAAGCAATGGAATAAAAATAAAAAATATATGGCAAAAATAATACAAGTTATCGGGCCGGTTATAGACGTAGAATTCGAAGAAGGAAAAGTTCCTGCCCTCTATACAGCCTTAAAGTTAAAAGACAAGAATCTTGTTCTTGAGGTCGAGCAGGAGTTGGGCGAAAACAAAGTAAGGTGTCTCGCTATGGGTCCGACGGAAGGATTAAAGAGGGGAGATGAAGTTTTGGATACAGGCAAGCCGATTGAGGTTCCAGTAGGTAAAGATGCTTTAGGAAGATTATTAAATGTTTTAGGCGAGCCGATTGATAATCAGGGAGAGATAAAAGCGGGAAGAAGAGAGTCAATTCACAAAAAGGGTCCGGAATTGAGCAAGCAAAAATCAGAAATTGAAATATTGGAAACAGGAATTAAAGCCATTGATTTATTATGTCCTCTTCCAAAAGGAGGAAAAGTAGGATTGTTCGGCGGTGCTGGAGTGGGTAAAACTGTTTTGATTCAGGAGTTAATTACTAATATCGCTAAATTCCACCAAGGATATTCAATTTTTGCCGGTATCGGAGAAAGATCGAGAGAAGGTAATGATATTTTTAGAGAAATGAAAGAGGCTGATACCTTGAAAAATACTTGTCTTGTTTTCGGGCAAATGAACGAAACTCCTGGAGTAAGGCTGAGAGTTCCTTTTACCGCCATGACTATTGCCGAACATTTTAGAGACGTAGAAAAGAAAGATGTCTTGTTGTTTATGGACAACATTTTCCGTTTTGTTTTAGCCGGTTCAGAGGTTTCGGCTTTGCTTGGAAGAATTCCTTCACAGACAGGATATCAGCCGACATTATCATCTGAAGTTGGAGCGTTACAGGAAAGAATTACTTCGACCGAAGACGGTTCAATTACTTCAGTCCAGGCCATATATGTCCCGGCTGATGATTTAACCGATCCCGCCATTGTTGCCACTTTCTCACACTTGGATTCATCATTAGTATTATCAAGAGCCATTGCTTCATTGGGTATTTTTCCGGCCGTTGATCCACTAGAATCAACTTCATCATTATTAAATCCGAGAATCGTTGGAGAAAAACACTACAAAGTTGCAACCGAAGTAAGAAAGATTCTTCAGAGATATAAGGAGCTTCAAGACATTATCGCTATTTTGGGAATTGAAGAGTTGGCCGATGAAGACAAGACAGTAGTTGCGAGAGCAAGAAAGATTCAAAAATATTTATCTCAACCGTTTGCGGTCGCTGAAGTGTTTTCAGGAATACCTGGAGTATATGTTAAGATTGAAGAAACGATTGAAGGATTTGAAAAGATTATTTCTGGAGAGCTTGACCATAAATCAGAAGAAGATTTCTATATGAAAGGAAATATTAATCAAGTTATTTCATGAAAGTAGAAATACTAACTCCAGAGAAAAGAATATTTGAAGGGGATGTTGATGTCTTAACCGTACCGACTGCTGCAGGGCGTATTTCGGTTATGGGAGACCATACTCCTTTGGTTTCTGCAATAGAGGCAGGGGAGATAACAGTAAAGACTAAAAATGGAGAAAAGGGGTTTGAGAACGAAAAAGGGGTTTTGCAAACAATTAATAATAAGACGGTTCTATTGTTGAGAAAGTGTAGGGAGAAATAAAGAGCGGGGCTTAGCCCCTGTTTTTTTATTGGACAAAAATTTTGTTTTTGACTAAGATTAAAATAGATAAATAAAGAAAAATTATGAAAATACAGGAAATATTTGATTTAGCGATACAAATGGGTATCGAATCAGACTTTAGAGGGAAAGAAGGGGTAAAGAAGGTTTTGGATAGAAAAAAGAAGAAATATGAGGCCTTAACCGAAAAAGCAAAAGAAGAATTTGACAAAGAGGCCTTAATTAATCCGTATCTTGATTCAAGAATTTATAATATTGCTGAAGATAAAGAAATTAAAAAGATTTTAGTCGGCATTGATATTGATACTTCAGAGTTATTATTAGCTAAACAGCTTGAAGGCATTGATTTGGTAATGGCTCATCATCCGGTAGGAAGAGGTTTAGCTAATTTAGCCGATATTATGGAAATGCAAGCAGACATATATAATTATTACGGAGTTCCGATTAATGTCGCCGAGTCTTTAAATCATCCGAGGATTAGCGAGGTGGCGAGAGGAGTTTCCGCTTCAAATCATCAGAAAACTGTTGATGCGGCAAGAATTCTTAATCTTAACTTTATGAATGTTCATGGGCCGGCCGATAATTTAGTTGCTAAATTTTTAAAAGATCTAGTCGAGAAAGAAAATCCGGAAAGAGTTGAAGATTTAGTAAGCTTATTAAAAGAAATTCCCGAATACAAAGAGGCGATTAAGATAGGAGTTGGACCAAAGGCTACTACTGGAAAGCCGGACAATAGATGCGGTAAAATTGCTATAACGGAAATCGCCGGAGGGGCCGAAGGCTCTTCTAAGTTATATGAGAAAATGTCTCAGGCAGGAATAGGGACCACTTTGTCTATGCATGCTTCGGAAGAACACAGAAAAGAAGCTGAGGCTGCTCATATTAATGTTGTTATAGCCGGACACATTTCTTCTGATTCTTTAGGTATGAATTTGTTTTTAGACGAGCTAGAAAAAAAAGGAATTGAAATTATCTGTTCTAGCGGATTAGCAAGAGTTAAAAGATTCTAATAATTTAAGGTTCGAATCCTATTACCCGAGCAGACAAGATTTTTATCGAGGGAGCGACCTCCTATCGGTGTTTGAAAAGTATCGAGAGACCGACACTAGGAGAGTATTTGTCCTATAAAATTTGGAAGAATATAAATGCATTGAGGAAATTCTTGACAGTGGCAATTATTGGAGTAAAATATAGTTAAACAATACACATGAATAAAAACGAGGCAAATTCTTCTCTCTCTCTCTCTGATATAACATCTTTAGTGGTTTTTGATTTAAAAATAAGGAAGCTTTAAGCTTCTTTTTTGTTGAAAAAATATGAAATTAAGGTTAATTAGAAACAATATAAATGCCTTTACCATGATTGAGCTTTTGGTTGTTGTCGCAATTATTGGTATTCTTTCAGGATTAATTATTGTTGGAATGGGCGATTTAACTAAAAACGCTAGAGACGGAAAGAGAAAAGGAGAGATTGACACGGTTAGAAAAGCCCTCTGGATGCAATCAAATATGGGTTCTAAAGGCTACCCCGTTGAAACAAACTGGTGCTGTTTAGGAAAAACAGGAGATTGTCCAACCTTAACCTCTGCTCTTGTTCCTGATTTTGTTGGTAAGCTTCCTCAAGATCCGTCATACAATTCTTTAAACAAAGAGTACTGCTATATGTACAAATCAAATGGTACAACCTTTGATTTGTATACTCAGCTGGAAAAGAAAGGCTCGATTTCTCTTTCCCCTGAATCAGTTAAAATATCAGAATCTCAAAGCTGCGATGAATCTAACGGCTGGATTGATACCGGACTTGGTTTTTGTGTTATGCAATGGGAAGCAAGGAACTCGGGCGGATATCCCGCTTCAACTGGAACCGGACTTCCTTGGGTTTCAATAACTCAACCCCAAGCTATCACTGCCTGTAAATCAATCGGTGCCCATCTGATTAACAATGCCGAATGGATGGCTCTGGCTCGCGATATCGAATCGGTTTCTTCAAACTATGTGAGCGGAGTATTAAAACGTGGCAACGTCGGCGATGGAGCAACCGGAGATTATAACGGAGCCGATCCTGAATCAGGAGTAACTAATGCTTTGGCCACCCTGACACTATCCAATGGAAAAACAATCAACCATCTTTCCGGTAATGTCTGGGAGTGGGTTGACTATACAATATCGGGAGCAGGTTCCCAGCCTCAAGCTCCGAATCAAACCTGGGGATGGCTGGAAATTAATGCTGTCACCAATTTCGGCAACGATCTCGGCTACAACAATGTCGGTCCGAAAAACACTTCTTTAAATGGTTCGACCGGAGTTGGACGTATTTATTATAGTTCATCAGATACAGGCCCGCGCGTTTTGAGACGCGGTGGCCCTTGGGACATTGGTTCGTACGCCGGAGTGTTCGCACTGGGATTGCACAATTCGACGTCTGACGCGAGCGCGTCCGTTGGGTTCCGTTGCGCCCGGTAGCCCCTGTAGATATCTAATAATCTAATAGTCAGGGCTGCTCTAAGCAGGCCTGACTCGGAGGTTTTTAAAAAGAAAAAAATAAAAACATGTCAAACCACAATGATTTGGTTATATTCCAAAAAACATATGATTTAATCCTTTGGATATATCCAGTCGTTAATGGTTTTCCCAAAAGTCAGAGATTCGTATTGGGGCAGAAAATAGAAAATATTTTAATTTCCTTTCTGATTTTACCGAGGAGCAAAAACAGAAGATTAAATCTGCAAGAGATGGACTTTTAATAAAATTAGAAAAATATAAAGTTTCTGAGAACATAGAGACAGTTTTTGAAGTAGATTTTTATCAGAGAAAAGGCTCGGAAGAGTTTATATTCGATAAAGGCATTAAAACTTTAATTGATTCTAACTTAAAGTTTAAAATAGATGGTTATGTTCGTCCTATTACAGGATTTTCTAGTGGTTCTATACGTAATACTCCACAATTGGCAAATGGAATAACTAGCGAGGCAGGAAAATCAAGAAAGATTGATTATAATTTTATTGAAAACAATACAGGTGCAAGAGAGTATTATTGGAAAGTTAAAAATAGCGACGATTCCGAAGCACCAAGAGGAGAAATAACACTTAATCAAACAAAAAATAGTCCAGAGTCAACTGCGTTTCCTAGCGATTCTTATGTTGAATGTTACGCTGTAAGCAATGAAATATGCATTGCAAGAAATAAATTACCCGTAAAGATTATTTAATATGGCCTTATTCCATAGACAATATTTAAAAGCGATTACCCTTATTGAATCGCAGTTCAGTAAAAAGAAATTTAATTCAATTGCTACTGGTTTTTTGGTTGGATTTTTATCAAAAGATAACGTAGATCCATTAAAGAAAGAATATCGGTTATTTTTGTTAACAAATAGACATGTATTTGAGGGATCCGATCAATTATGGGTTAGATTTGACAATAAGGATGGTAAGGGCACAGAACGTTTTCCAATTTATTTAAAAGTTGATTCAGAAATTAAATGGCTAGCCCATAGAAATAAAGACGTAGATATGGCGATGTTGACAATTAATCCCCAATTTCTAAAAGATAAAAAAGTTGATTGGGATTTTATCGCCGAAGACAAAATAGCTTATCCAGAAAATTTTGTCGAAATTGGAATAGAATTAGGAGATGGAGTATTCTTGGTGGGATTTCCGTTAGGAATTTCTGGTAGAATTCAAAATTATGCATTAGTAAGGAATGGAATTATTTCAAGGATAGATAAAGAAATAATCAATTCTAATAAATGCTTTATGATAGACGCCTCTGTTTTTCCCGGTAATAGTGGTGGACCAGTTTTTTTAAGGCCAGAACTTTCTTTTTTGGGCAATACGAAGGCGGTTAATTCTCCTTATTTGCTTGGTGTCGTTTCTGGTTACTTGCCATACAAGGAACCATTATATAGCCATCAAGCATATCCTCATCAAATTGCTGGATACTCTATGGAAAATTCTGGATTAGCTACGGTTGTTCCAATGAATTTTGCTAAAGATATTTATAACGATTTTATTAAAAAACAGAAAAAAATGGAAAAGGAGATTAAAAGTGAAACCAGATAATTTTATGAAAATCTGCTTTTCAATGTAGGTTTTATTGAAGTTTATTGAATCTTTGGTATAATAATCTTAATAGTTTTCTAGTATTTTTAATGAAATAATTTTATGTCAAACGAACAAGAATTTAAAAAATCATATGATGCGGTCTTATTCGCTGCTAGCATATTAAAGAGACTGGATGGCGGAAATCTATTAACATTCGAGCAAAGATTAAAATCCCAAAAGATTTATTATTTTGCTCAGGTTTTTGGTATTGCGCCAACTTACAACTTCAATTTGTATTTAAGGGGACCTTATTCCCCAGATTTGACTTACGATTTATTTAAATTAAAAGCAAAAAAGATTGATGTAAAATCAGATGAATTTGTAGCAGAAGAACTAGAAAGAAAATTCAAATCGTTGAAAGAATTTATTAAAGGAAAAACAATCAGACAACTTGAAATTATAGCCACATGGCATTGGCTTATTAAAAGAGCTCAATTTTCCTTTGTTGAAGCCAAGAAGAAAATAATAGAAATGAAGGACGCGAAGGAAGATGAAATCATTTTTGCTTCAAATTGTGTTAAAAAGCTACCATAATAGTATGGAAAATTTAAAACAAATAGACGAAAAAGAATTAAAAAAGATTATCGAACATAGAGATTTCGCTGATTTTGTGAAAACAAAAAATAAGGTTATTTTATATTCTCCCAAAAATACTAAAGAACAAAAAAATCCATTATTAGATATAGAGATAGCCTTACGTAAATGTGAGCGTACAGGTTTTTTTAAAAATAGAAAATAGCATGGCAAGAAAAGGACAAACAGAAGATAAATCTGAGCTTTGGTATTATGATGCTTGCGCTTTAGACGAAGATAAAGGTATTTACGGAGATGTTTTGGGTAAAAAGCCTATAATAGCCGTTGTTAGTCATCTTGCCTTAGGGGAAGCTTATGGAAATTCTTCCCACAAATCAGAAGAGGCAGGAAATGCTTTTTTAGAATTAATAAATCATCTGAAAAGCTATAAAATATTAAAAATTATTGGCAATGACGGAACTGGTAAAATTATGGAAGAAATAAAAACCGAAGTTGATCGTATAAGTGAGACAGATTTGATGCATATATCGACAGCTATAAAACATAAGTGTCAAAGATTTGTAACGAGCGATTCTGATTTTTGTGGGTGGAGTAGTGGCAAAAAGAGAAAAATTAGGGAGATTGCAAAAGATAATTCGAATATAAAAGATTTTACAATTTTAGAAAAATAGATAATCTTTAGACTTTCTTTTTAAGTTCTTTTTTTAAATCCGTCATTTTCTCTTTGATATAAATTTTGTTTAATTTTTCTCTGTGCTTATCGTATGATTTTCTTCCTGGGCTTTTTCTGTCTGGATCTATGAGGTGCGGATTTTCTTTTTTTAAGAAGACGTATTCATAAGGAGCGCTATTGTGTGCCAAAACAATCCGGGCTTTTAGATTTCCTTGCCTGACGAGCTTTCCCACGGTTTGGTATTTTATGCCAAATTTACTCTTCAGTGACCACATAGAATACCAGCCATCTTTTTCTTTACAGATAAAGCCGGGGACAGAGCCGTCATCAACCGCTTTCTGGCAGAGTAAACACTTGGCGCCCCAGCGATCATACCAACTTTCATCTCCAGTAATTGATCTCCCGCAAATCGAGCAATTATAGACATCGTTAATTATATGAAATCCTTTAGGTTCTTTTTTAACCTTTCTTTCCATTTTGGCTTGTTGTTCCGAGATTTTCATCAGGGTTTCAAAAAAGCCAAGTAGGTTTCTTGCTGAGTCAGTAGCTTCTTGGTCATTCAATTCTTTATCGTAAGTATCCTTAAATATTCTTTTGAATTTTTCTATATATTCCCTTGATGGTTCCATATGTTTATTAATTATACTTATTATTATGAGACACGAGACATATCCTTTTATAGTGTCTCATTTGTCTCATTTTTCCTCAAGACTACCCGACCGGTTACCGGTATGGTACACTTGAAACATAACTCAACTAACCCTTATGGGGATTGGAGCTGGAAGGTTCTAGACTCATGACGGGAGCATACTATAATTAAAATATTATAAAAATTACGGGAAAATGTTTAATATAATTTATAATCCAATTTTAAGAACAATCTGTTTTTTTATAATTTTATTATTATGGTTTTTGTTTTTTGAAAATTTAAAATATTTGTTCGAAAAAAAAGTTTTCCTTGTAAGAAAGTTACTCATTTTTATGTTTCTTTTAGCCACAATTGCAATATCTTGTTTTTGTCTCTTTTACATACTACAAGACTGGTTTAAATATTTAACATAAAAATGTTCCAAGTTCGTCCTATTTACCGAGCAAATTTAAGGCCGACTGTTAGTCGGTTTTTGTTTATGATATAATATAAAAAACATTATAGTTTAATTTATAAAGAAATGAAAAATAAACTCAATCTTTTAACTCGTATTGTTATTGTGATTATTTATTTGACATTTTTTTTAATATTTCCTGCTTATACCATTTACGGGTTGAGTGCTGTTGGTCTTTTTTACCCCCTTATTATCATCGCATTATTTTTTATTTCGGCACCATGTATTATTAAATTTTTATTAGGCGAGCTTAGATTGGTTTATTTATTAATATCGGGTTTATTTTATTCGTTATTTTGGCTATGTTTATCTAACGGAGATTATTTTCCGAAGAATGGACTCGAGGCTCTTTTATTGAGATTTCACATTGAAATTGCTTTACCCGGAATAATGATTAAAATTATGTCGTTTATTTCTAGTTCGTCACTTATTGTTTACCCTCTTTTTTCTATAGGAATTAATTTTGTGACCGAAAATGACCATAATCTAGAAGTACATAAATTAATAAATATTAATAAAAATCAAAAAAGATTTACTCCTATCATGATTGCCTTAGTAGTTTTACTTTTAGTTGGAGTTGGAGGAACTAGTTATTATTTCATAAACAAACAATTCCAAAAACAAATTGCTTGTACTGCGGAGGCTAAAATTTGTCCTGATGGATCATCCGTCGGACGAACTGGGCCTAATTGTGAATTTACAGCATGTCCGGAAGTAAAAATAGATGAAATAGCGGGCTGGAATAATTATATGAGCGATAAATATGGGTTTGAAATAAAATATCCTAAAGATTGGCTTGTTGATGATAGATATGGTGTAATAAAAATATTAAGTCCTGAATGGCAAAAAAGCATAGAAGCCGGGAAAAAATCGGAATACAGTATTTATTATAAAGATAATACTTGCGCTTATTGTTATAATATCTCAATACATTTTGAGGCTATAAATGAAACTTTGGAAGAATATATTACAAAAAACAGTGGGGGATACGAGAATCCAACTAAAATTGAATTTGCTGGAGAAAATGGTTATAGGGTAGTTGAATTAGGAGAGAAAATAATTAATGGAATTTTAATCAAAAAAGATAATTATTTATACGATATAGGCCTAGTGCCTGGAAATAAGACTGAAGCCGTAGAGAAGACAGAGAATCAAATACTTTCTACTTTTAAGTTTTTACATTAAAAAAGGTTCCAAGTTCGTCCCACCTCCCGAGCAAATTCAAGGTCGACTGTTAGTCGATTTTTGTTTATGATATAATTGATTCAATAATAATAACTCAATAAATATGGAACCAAAAAATATTTTTACCGATAATAGTAAACTTAAAAATAGTCGATGGAGTTACAAGATGGGGTCTAAATTTATTTTGGTATTTCTATTTTTTTTAATTATTTGGTACATTGTGTTTATCCCCAAAAAAGTATCGGGAGTAGGTGATATGTTTATTTTGCCTTTTTTCTTTATAGTTGCCTTTATGTTGTTATCGTTTGTTTTTAGCGTCTCTCAATCTTGGAGCTGGCCTGAAGGTGATAAGTCTAGTATTAGTTATTTTTCAATTTTTTTATCAATTTCATCGATAGCTTTTTTAGTTTACGAAATTTTAATAAACCCCAAAGAAAGAGGGACAATGATAATATTAACCACATTTTTTTTATTTATTGTTACCACAATTATTATTTCATGGATTAAACCAAGAGTTGGTGGATGGATTTTTATTGCAGTGCCAATAATTTTTCTTTTTATTGCATATTGGTTTAGTATTGATCTATCAAATCCTATTTTTATCAATATAGTTTTTTTAATAACTGGAATCTCTTTCTTAGTAGATGGTAAAATATTAAATACTCTTAAATCTTAAAAAGGTTCCAAGTTCGTCCCACCTCCCGAGCAAATTCAAGAAGCCTTTGTTTGTGGGGGCTTTTTTATATACTCTTTGTAGGACATAGAATTTTTTAGTCTTTTTTGGTATAATGTTTATAATATAAAATATGAACAAAATAATTAAGAGCATTTTTAATTTCATAAAGCAAGCCTTTTTATTTATTAGTTTATTTTTCATAATATTAGGAGTCGGAGACGTTTTTTCTTGTAAAATTTTTGGATGCAATAAAAGGGCTGAAGTTGGAGTAGCTGCATCTATTTTATTTTTTATAATATATCTATTGATTGTTATTGTCGGAGATATTATTGAAATTATTAAAAATAAAAAAATAGTATATAAATTAAAAGAAAAGATAGACAATGTAGCTTTCTATGTTTTATGTTTTAGTTTGTTTATTTTCTTTATTTCTTCACAAAATATTTATTCAATATATTTATTAACAATATCTTTAATGTTTTTATTGGTCAGCAAATTTAAAAAGAATAAAATTTTTACTATTGTTTTTTTAATAATATTAACTCCTTTTTGTTTCTATTTTTGGTATTACCTTCCACACATAGAGCAGGATTGTCACAATAAATATCCTGGTGTTATTTATGACCATTTTAAGGGAGAGGCTTGGGGAGAAAATTCAGAAGGATTTCAGAAATGTTATTATTATGGAGATAAAATATTACCGATATTTTTTAAAGATTCGCAATTAAACAAAATATCAGTAGAGAAACAGCAAGAATATGTCGTTTATAAGGAAGATTTCGATGGTTCAAGTCTTTATGGTAGATTATATAGGTCTAAATATGGGGGTGGTAATTGGAAAGAAATATTAAAACAATATAAGGGAGATATTATTTATGATGTTTTTCACTCAGATTCTAAAATTATTTATATAGGAGATAGTAAGGGAAATACAATGGCAGAGGATATGGATATTGATTTATTAAAATCAATAGATGCTGGTGACAACTGGGTAGATATATCAAAGGGAATTATTAATCAGGTTGGTTCCCTGTACGGCGTAAATTCTTTATGGGTTGATTATAAAGATTCAAATATAGTCGATGTATCGGTAAAAACACAGAACGGAGAGATTAAGAATTTTAAATCTTTAGATGGAGGTAATACATGGGAACAAAGAAGTATTCATAATATTCCCGCAGGCAAAGTGGGATTTAAAAAGTATATTAATGAAAACTTAAAATACGGATTTTTTTATTCAGATTCTTGGACTATGAAGGATATGGAGGATATCCAATCTGTTAGTTTAAGCGATGGTAAAGACCGTATCAGCATCTATCCTGTTAGCAATATCGAATTATTAGATCGTGATTTATCGGTTCAAGGAGAATTTGATTGTGCGGCCGATAGCCCGACAGGATCCATAACCTGTAAGAGCTCTAAAGTCGAAGAATATATTAATCAGAACGGTTTTAAGGGGTTTAAGATATTTAGAACAAGAACTTACGAAAGATATGGAGTTAGTAAAGAAACATATACCAATGACGCATATTTTTTTTCAATAGAAGAAAATATGAATGAGGCCGGTATGTTTTTTTCTATATATTCAGACAATTTAGAAAAATTAGAAGAAATAGTTAATTCATTTTTCCTTATTTAATTCTTATTAAATTTTAAAAAGGTTCCAAGTTCGTCCCACTTACCGAGCAAAGAAAGAATCGCCAATTAGGCGATTTTTTGGTATAATAAAAAAATGGAGATAAACAGGGGGATTATTTACAATATCGTTGGAGTGATAGCAGTTTTAGCTGTAATAATTTTTAAGATACCGATGGGTTGGGTAATCCTGGGGATTTTCGTATTTTTAATTTTTATAATTTTTGATCCGTTTATACCTTCCGTTGAAAGCATCCCCAAGGGATTTACTGAAAAAAAGCTTAATACAGGGAAAATAATTTTGAATTATATCGAAGGTCCAGATAACGGTCCGCCGTTATTATTCATTCCTGGACAAATGGAATTCTGGCAGGGATATAAATTGGTAATACCAAACTTTACAAAAAATTATCATGTTTTTGTCGTTGATCTCCGTGGGCATGGAAAATCTACCAAAACTCCGGGCGAATATTCTTACAACATAATCGGAGAAGACCTTAAAGAATTCTTGGAAAAAGTTATTAAAAAGCCCGCAATTGTATCGGGACTTTCTTCGGGGGCCGTTCTGTCACTTTGGCTGGCAGCTAATGTGCCAGAATTAGTTTCTGTTGCAATTAGCGAAGACCCGCCACTTTTTTCTTCCATGTGGCCGAGGATCAAAGAAGAAAAATACATGTATCGTTTGTTTGATGTTGCGGTAGAGTGTCTTGGTAAACAAGAAAGAGATGTTTTAGGTTTCTTTATGAAGCAAGGGATTCCGAAAGATGGTCATGAAAATCTTTTTCTCATTCCTCCATGGATTGCTAAATTTATTGTCGGACTTTTTGAGCTTAACAAAAAATTTCGACCGTCAAAAATGTACGATATACCTCTGGCCCCATTTAGCGGAAGAGTGGGTTTTAAGTTTTTATGCGAGTATGATGTTGATTTTTCAAAAGCTACAATTGACGGAAGATTAACGGAAGGATTCAGTCCGGAAGACACTTTGAAAAAAATTAAATGTCCTGTTTTATTAATTCAGGCACGCTGGTCAAGGCATAAGAATTGGGGATTGCTTGGAGCGTTAGACGACAATGATGTTGAGAAAATTCGTTCAATTGTGAAGGATGTTAATGTGGCAAAAGTAAACGCCATTCATGATGTTCATTTATCAAGCCCAAAGATATTTATCAAGGCGGTAAATGAATATTTGGCAGGATTAAAAATCTAACAGTATATTTGATGATTATAGTTCCAGGTTAGTTCTACCTCCCGAGCAAATTCAAGGCCGACTGTTAGTCGGTTTTTTGTTTAGTTTGATTTATTGTATTCAAGGGTATAGGATTAAATTAATAGAAAAATAATTAACGTCTTTATTTATATGAGCCGGAAAAGAAGTATGACTATAATAATCTTTGCTTTGGCGTTTCTGTTTGTGGCAGATGTTTTTTACGAGGTTAATTTTCCTAAAGTTAATCAGATTGAGATTAAAACCGACAAGATAAAAGCAGGAGAGGAGATTAAAGTAGTGCAAATTACAGATTTACACAATAAGAAGTTTTTCAATAATCAAATCCAAATTTACAACAAGATAAAAGAAATAAATCCAGATTTTATAGTTTTAACAGGAGATATGATAGATACAGACACAAAAAACTATTCTTACATTTATTCTTTCATTGATGAGCTTATAAAAATTAATTCAAAGATATATTATGTTTCGGGCAACCACGAATTGGACCATAAGGATGTAAATAATTTTAATAATGAAATTGCGAAGAGGGGAGTGATTATGGTTAACCCGGGGCCTCAGAAATATGAGGATATAGACATCTACGGAGCAAAATACTATAACGACATTCCTTTATTGAAAGACCCATTAAAATTTTCTTTATTATTAATTCATGATCCAAGTCTCGTAATCGACAACCCCGATAGCTTTACTTTGATTCTTTCGGGGCACACTCATGGAGGGCAGGTGAGAATTCCTTTCATCGGGGCTGTATATGTTCCAGGCCAGGGATTGTTTCCCAAATATAGCAAAGGGCTGTTCAAAATCAAAGACAGCTGGTTGTATATTGATAGTGGTCTGGGAAACACATTTTTGCCTGTTCGTTTTTTAGACCAAAGCCAAATTAGTTTTATTAAAATAACTTCGGAATAGGTTAAAGTCATAATTATCAAGCTCAAGGCCGACTGTTAGTCGGTTTTTGTTTATGATATAATAAAAATATGAAAAAAGTCTCTATTTTTAAAATTAGTTTTATTCTTTTGATCATTCTAATTTTAGGGATAGGTTTTTTTGTTTGGGAGAATAAAAACACGGTGCCACCCAATGATAATTTATCTGAAAGATGTAAACAAAAAGATTTACCGTACCTTAATTCTAATTTATCTACCGAAGAGAGAGTAAATGATTTAATGAATAGAATGAATGATTGGGAAAAAATAGGCCAAATGGTTTTAATTGAAAAAAACAGTATTCACGATATTAATGATATTACACGATATAATTTAGGAGCGTTATTGAGTGGTGGAGGAGCGGGGCCAAAACAAGACAATCCTTTGGCTTGGCTTCAAATGATAAACAGCTTCCAATTGGCTGCTAAAAATACTTGTTTGGGAATACCTCTTTTATATGGAATTGATGCTATACATGGCAATGGCAATGTTCTCGGCGCTACAATTTTTCCTCATTTTATCGGCTTGGGCGCAACCAGAGATCCAGACTTAGTAAGACGAGTTGCAGAAGCAACCGCAGAAGAAATGGCTGCTACGGGAATTTATTGGAACTATGCTCCCAATCTTGATGTTGCTAAAGATATTCGCTGGGGCAAAACATATGAAACTTTCGGATCGGATACAGCAAACGTAGCCCAATTAGGATTGGCTTATATAGAGGGGACTCAGAATTCTTCAAATGGTTATTTAAAAGTATTAGCCAACCCAAAGCACTTTATCGGTGGCGGGAATATGGAATACGGGACTTCGCGGAATAAAGATTTCAAGGTAGAAGAGGGGAATATAACCATAGATGAAGAAACCTTGCGTCAAGTCCATTTAGTTCCCTTTAAAGAAGCCGTAGACGGTGGAGCCCTGGCTATTATGGTAAGTACGGCTAGCTGGAAAGGTAAACTAAATTCTGCTAATCAGTATCTTTTAACGGATATATTAAAAAAAGAGCTTGGTTTTTCTGGTTTTATCGTCTCTGACTGGTATGGAGTTTATCAAATTGCTCCTACTCGGTACGAATCTTTAGTAATTGCTATTAATGCAGGCGTTGATATGGTTATGACTCCTTTTGAATACAAAGATTTTATGTCTAATATGCAAAAAGCCATATCTGATGGGGACATAACAAAAGAGCGACTAGACGATGCGGTAAGAAGAATTTTAACGGTAAAATTCGAATTAGGATTATTTGACCGTCCTCAAGCTGAACCTGAAGGATTGTCTGTTATAGGTAGCGATGAACATCGTAATTTAGCCAGGGAAGCGGTTCGTAAATCTCAAGTATTATTAAAAAACACAAATTCTGCATTGCCTTTATCTGTATCACTTCCTAAAATTATAGTTGCAGGAGCATCAGCCAATAATTTAGGCCGACAAGCAGGGGGGTGGACAACAGAGTGGCAGGGCATAGATGGTAATTATGGCATTTCAGGAACTACCATACTTGAAGCAATAAAAAAGACTGTATCTAAAAATACAGAAGTTCAATTTAATGAGAAAGGAAATTTTTCTACAGGAAATAATCTTGCAGATGTTGGAATTGTTGTGGTTGGTGAAAAACCCTATGCCGAAGGTTGGGGAGATAATGCTAATCCAAAATTAAGCCCCGAAGATTTATCGGTGATAGAAAAAACAAAGGCAAAAAGTAAAAAAATGATAGTTGTGATAATTTCCGGCAGGCCGCTTGATATCTCCTCGTATTCTAAAGATTGGGACGGTATAGTTGCTTCGTGGTTACCGGGAAGCGAAGGAGAAGGGGTCACAGATGTATTATTCGGACTTTATCCATTTACTGGCACTTTGCCAGTGAGTTGGAATATCGGCTCTAACTAAAAAGATTTTAAGTTTGTTCTTCCTCTTCCTGCCGGATGGAAAAAGAAAGCAGTTAATCTTTAAGCAATTTAACCATATACCCATCCTTTAGGATGTAGTTTAATTTTTCCTTGTAGTAGTTTCTTGCTCCTACCCCAGAGATAACAGCTATTTTGTTTAATTTGTATTCTTCTTTAACTATCCTCTCAGCTTCTTTTATCATTTGTTGTCCCAATCCCTTATGCTGAACAAGGGAGTTTCGTTTTGATATTGAAGCGGCTTGGCCGTAAACATGGACCTCCCTGATTATTGCAGAGTCTTTTAAAATAAGAGGAGCATTTTTGGTTTTTAAGTTTATCCTTAATCTCAAAAGAGAATAGATGTTTTTTCTTTTTTTGTCTTCAAAACTTAAGAATATTTCTTTCCCGTTAGAAGCATTATAATCTTCTCTCATCAAATATATCTTTTCTTTGCTTTTTGAATCCTTGATTTCTCTACATCTGATGCATTGGCACTGGCAATCTTCTTTTTTCATTTCAGCCTCAATTATTTGTCTAAGATTGGATATTTTTGCTCCCCCTTCAATAATTAAAGGAGAGGGGATATCTCTTATGATCCTTTCTATCCTTACATATTTAGGAATAATTCTTTTAATTGATTTTATCGTTTCAATTAATTCTCTTTCTTTATATGGCTTATATTCTTTTTTAAGATAGAGCTTGTAGAGGAGAGCTTCTTTGACTAAAGCGCATGGGTATATTTTAAGAGAGTCCGGCTTGAATTCTTCATTACTGAATAGTTCTTTAAACATCTCAATATCTTTTTTATAATTTGATTCTGGCAAATTAAGCATCATTTGATATGCCACTTTGAATCCAGCATTTTTTAATAATTCAGTTGCTATGACAGTTTCTTTGATTCCATGTCCTCTTTTGTTGAATTTTAAAATATCATCGTAAATTGATTGAACACCTAATTCAACCTTGGTTGCTCCCAATCTTCTCATTTCTTTTATTTCTTTCAAGTTTATATAATCGGGCCTGGTCTCAAAAGAGAGTCCGATGATTCTTGATTCAGCTTTTTCATTTTTCTTTTGAGCTTTTTTCAGTTCTTTCCATAACTGTTCAATTGTTTTTTTCTTATCTTCCATGTCTTTTTGTCCGTTTGCAGCCTCAAAGCATTTTTTAATAAACCAGACCTTGTATTTGGTGTTATAAAAAGACCACGTTCCTCCGATTAATCTCAATTCTATTTTATCGGTTGAATGCCCTGACATTTTTAAAACTTCTATTCTTTTTTGAACCTGAAGGTAGGGGTCGTATTTAAGCTTTTTCGCCCTTTCAACGGCCGGTTCGCCGGATAAATAACTCTTGGGAATATTTGATTCGCTCGGGCAATAAATACACTGTCCAGGACACTTATACGGCTTAGTCAAAACGGAAACATTGACGATTCCGGAAAGAGAGCGGACTGGCCTAGTTTTCAATAGTTTTTCAAGTTTTTCGCTCTTTTTTATCCTTTTTTCTTTGATTAAATTGTGGTACTCTCTTAGTAAAGAGATATTGTTGGGGCAGGGAGTCTTGTATTTTTTACTCATTTTCCTTTTGGCGAATGACAAATCTTTCTGGGTTTCTGCCTTTATCTTTACTAATTCTTCGATTATTAATTGATTGAAGTCCATGAATAAAAATTACGCAAAATATTTATTAAATAAGACTGTCTCGGATTATAACAGTATTGCCGAGAAATATTCAAGTGTCAGGGAAAAAGAATGGAAAGAGATGGATTTTCTTTTTGACAAACATCTTAAAGCCAATGATGTTGTTTTAGACTTTGGTTGCGGCAATGGGCGTTTTTATTCATCTTTTGTTAAAAATAATGTTCGCTACTTTGGAGTTGACCCATCTTCAAAATTAATAGAAATTGCTAAGGCTAATTATCCTTCGGCCGATTTCCAGACTGCTGCAATCGACTCTCTCCCTTTTTCCGAAAATTATTTTGACAAAGTCTACAGTATCGCCGTTTTGCACCATATTCCTTCCTATGAATACCGCGTGCAGTTTTTAAAAGAGATAAAGAGAGTTTTGAAACCAGAAGGCTATTTAATCTTAACAGTTTGGAATTTAAAAGAAAAGATTAAGGCTTCCGGATTTTTTGAATGGTTTAGGAGGACAAAATTAGACAGGGGAGACGTTTTTCTTCCCTGGTATGGGAGTAAAGATACCTATTTCCATTGTTTTAATTTGGAAGAATTGGTACAATTAGTTAAAGATTCAGGATTTAATGTTATTGAAAAGGGGGAGATATCGGTTGGAAAAAGACCTTACTCTAATTTCTATATCGTCGCTAAGAAATAAAATCATATATGGCAAAAAGAAAACAGGAAATGGAAATTAAATATAATATCGTTGTTTCGGGTGCTGCCGAGGTGGGGCATTGTTGTGAAAAGATAGAAGAAATTTCAAAGGAGGTAGGCAGGGAAATAGCGAGACAGCGCCACACTTTGGTTTCCGGAGCCACAACCGGAGTTCCTTATTTTGCCGCTATCGGATGCAATGAAGAGGGAGGATTCAATGTGGGCTTTTCTCCGGCCGCCTCTGAAAGAGAGCACCTAAAGACATATAGGCTGCCTTTAGAGCCTTTTAACGTGATGATATATACCGGAGGAGATTATGCCGGGAGAGATATTATTATGACCAAATCGGCAGATGCCGTAATAATCGTCTGCGGAAGAATAGGAACTTTGCACGAATTTACGACTGCAGTTGAAACTAAAAAAATAATTGCCGTTCTTGAAGGAACGGGAGGAATGGCCGATAAGATTAGGGGCATTGCTGAAGACCATAACGAAATGGCTAGAAAGATTATTTACGAAAGAGACCCGAAGATTTTAGTCCAAAAAGTTATAAAAGAAATAGGAAAACAAAAAACAAATAATTTAAAATTGCTTGATTAAAAAACAATATGAAAGCAAAAAAGAAAACAATTAAAAAGAAAGTTGCAAAAAAAGTTGTTAAAAAGAAAACTGTTAGAAAAGCAGCAAAAGTCGTTAAAGTTAAAAAAGAAAAAAAGATAGGGAAGATTACTCATTACTTTGATAAAATAAAAGTGGCGGCGATTAAATTATTAGATGACATTTCTGTCGGAGACACGATAAGGATAGTCGGAGGAGAAAAAACAGATTTCAATCAAAAGATTGTTTCTATGCAATTTATGGGAGAGAAATTGAAGAAGGCCAAGAAAGGCAAAGAGGTGGGAATCAAGATTAAGGAAAAAGCCAGAGAAGGGTACAAGGTTTTTAAGGTATGAAATTTATAGCCGATTTCCATGTTCATTCTAAGTATTCCCGGGCAACGAGCGATAAAACAGACTTGGAAAATATTTCCAAATGGGCGGAAATCAAAGGAGTCAAGGTTATAGCCTCTGGAGATTTTACCCATCCGCAATGGATTAAAAACATTAAAGAAGAATTGAAGCCGGCTGAACCCGGTTTGTTTCAATTCAAAGATTCGGAAACCAGGTTTATCTTAACAACAGAAATAAGCTGTATTTATTCTAAAAACGGGAAAACAAGAAAAATTCACATAGTAGTTTTATCCCCTTCGATAGAAATTGCGGAGAAGATAAACTTGGAGTTGTCAAAGATAGGGAATTTGAAATCTGATGGCAGGCCCATCTTAGGACTGGATGCCAAAGAGTTGGCAAAAATAGTCTTAAATATTTCTTCCGACTGTATGGTTATTCCGGCGCACTGCATGACTCCATGGTTCGGACTTTTTGGTTCAAAGTCGGGATTTGATTCTTTAGAAGAGTGCTTTGAAGAAATGTCTTCGCAGATATATGCGATTGAAACTGGATTGTCCGCCGATCCTTCGATGCTCTGGAGAATCCCCAATGGAAGGAAGTTAGCGATTATTTCCAATAGCGATGCACACAGTCCGGAGAAAATCGGAAGGGAAGCGAATGTTTTTGATGTTGAATTAGATTATTTTTCAATTATTAATGCAATTAAAACCAAGAATTCCAAGGAGTTTTTAGAAACGATAGAGTTCTACCCTCAAGAGGGAAAATATTACGGAGACGGGCATCGTGCTTGCAATATTTGTATGGATACCAAAGATTCTTTAAAATACAACGAGATTTGTCCGGTTTGTGGCAAGCCTCTAACTGTCGGTGTTATGAACAGGATAGAAAAGTTGGCAGACAAGCCGGAGGGGTTTGTTCCCGAAAACGTTATTCCTTTTCGAAGCATTGTTCCATTAAAAGAAATTATTGGAGAAGCTTTGGGAGTTGGAGCAGGAAGCAAAAGCGTTGACGTTGAATACCAGAAATTGATTAAGGCATTCCATTCAGAGTTCAACATATTATTGGATGTTCCTTTTGAGGAATTGAAAAAAGTTGTTTTTAGCCAGATAGCAGAAGGAATAAAGAAGGTGAGAGAGGGGAAAGTAAATATTTCTCCTGGATTTGACGGAGAATATGGCAAAGTGAAGATATTCTCTGAAACTGAAAAAAGAGAGGCGATAAGACAGAAGACATTGTTTTAGATATCATTTGGTGTTATATTTGATTTGGTAATAATAAGAATAAAAATATGATTATACAATCAATAATTGCGGTAGCTGTTGTTATCGTATTGATTTCAATAAGGCAGGTTAATCAATATGAAAATGGCATTAAATTTACTTTGGGTAAGTTTACGGGAACCATGCATCCCGGATGGAATCTTGTCTTTCCCATTTTCCAATCCTATAGAAAGGTTGACATGAGAGTTAAGGCTGTTGATGTTCCTGACCAGGAAGCGATAACTAGAGATAATATTTCGGTTAAAGTTAATGCGGTTATTTATTACAAAATAAGTTCGGCTGAACAGGCGATATTAGAGGTCGAAGATTTTTATTACGCTGTTTCTCAATTAGCTCAGACGACAATGAGAAATGCCATCGGGCAGGTGGAATTGGACGAATTATTATCACAGAGGGGCAAAGTTTCGGAAAGTATTAAAAATATAATAGAAGGCAGCGCTAAAACATGGGGTATTAGTGTTTCCGATGTTGAATTAAAAGATATAACTTTACCTGAAGAAATGAAGAGGGTTATCGGAAGACAGGCCGAGGCCGAAAGAGATAAGAGGGCAGTTATTATTAAAGCTGAGGGAGAAGTTGTTGCTGCAGCCAATATGGCAAAAGCAGCGGAAATACTTTCTCATGCAGAGGGAGCTCTTCATTTAAGAACCCTTCAGACGATTAGTGATGTTAGCGCAGACCAGTCGAATACAATGATATTCGCAATTCCATTAGAAGTTTTGAGAGCGTTTGAGAATATAGGGAAAAAACAATAAAAGAAAAGCCGGGCATTGCCCGGTTTTTTATTTCAAATATTTGTTTTTATTGTAATTGTGTTCTTCCAGAGTTTTTGAGAAGATTGTTTTTCCGTCGGGAGTTGATAGATAATAAAGATTGTTTGTTTTAGTTGGGTAGATGGCGGCAACGATACTATCTATGCCTGGATTGCTTATAGGGCCTACGGGAA
The DNA here is from genome assembly GCA_041657045.1 of Minisyncoccota bacterium. Classification (GTDB taxonomy): domain Bacteria; phylum Patescibacteriota; class Minisyncoccia; order Minisyncoccales; family Minisyncoccaceae; genus UBA2211. Next base: position 10,674 of record JBBACM010000007.1, on the reverse strand, counting down.
GGCCGTCATATCTATAGGTATTATATGGAGAATCAAATTGCGTGTCCTTGGTATAGACTTTTGAGTTTCCTTTGCCGGTAGCATAGAGAACAGTTGCATCAACCTGTAGTCTCATTCCGTTTTCTATTCTTTTCCAAAGGATGCCCGAGACTATTTTTTTATCATTTAATGTTTTAACTTCTTTTTCAATCATCGAAGCCATGGTTATTATTTCAAAGATAGTCTTTTTTTGTTTTTTAATTTCGTCTCGTAACTCTTGACTTAACTTGCTATCGAAATTAGAAAGAGCTTTTTCTATAAGTGTTTTTGCGTCGTCACCCTTGTCTATATAGTAGGTATCGGGGAAGAGATAGCCTTCCAAGCTTAAGTTTGCTGGTTTGTCTTTAAGAAAACTAAATTTCTTTGAAAGGTCTTCAACATTTTGGTTTTTTTTGATTTCGGTCGGAATACCGGTTAAATTGAAAAAATCATCATTGGTTGATATTTCTATTTTTTCCAAATAATCATTTAAATCCCTTAAGTCCCAGCCTTCAATTATTGTTATCGTTTCTTTGGCAGTTTCTCCATTGATTAGAATATTAATTATGTTATAAGCGCTCATTTGAGAAGAAAGAAGATAGTCTCCGGCCTGGACTTTTGAATATTTACCCGTAATAGCGATATATGCGATAAAAACATAGGGGTCTTTGATAAGATTGCCCCTTTTTAAATTAAAAGCTATTTCTTTTACCGCTTCTCCTTTGTTTATGGTAAATAATTTGGCTTCAATATTTTTAACTGGTGCAAAAAAAAGAGCCTGGATAATATATGTGGCAATCAGTAGAAAAAGATAAGGCAACAATACTAGTAGTTTTTTATTTAATTCCATGGATATATCATATTTTATATCCCGAGTATTGACAAGAGACAGCGGGAGAGTATAATTTAAAAAAGATTATGGAGAATATTGCTACAAAATATATTTATATGAATGTAAATGCCTGGACGAAATGTAGGTTTTTTGTCTTGGCTGTTATTTTGGGTAAAACAAGGCGGGGAGGATTTTAATCATAAGTTAAAATAGATAATAAATAAAATCCTCTCCGCAACGGAGGGGATTTGTCTTTAAAAAAGAAAAAATATGACAAAAACATACTATCTAACAAAAGAAGGGCTGCATAGAATCAAGAAAGAGCTTGAAGATTTAAAAAATCTTCAACGGAATGAGATTTTATCCGAGGAAGCTCCTTCTATGCTTGAAGGGGACGCTCTTAATCCTGACTATTCTTTTTATAAAGAAAACCTTGAAGGATTGGAAAAGAGGATAGAAGAGCTTGATTCAGTTCTTAAGAATTACAAAATAATCAAAAAACCTAGCAAGGAAGACCAATGCAAGGTTTGTTTGGGTGCCAAGGTTTCTCTTAAAAATGGTACAACCAAGCAGGAGGAGTATAAAATAGTCGGAACTCTTGAGGCAGATCCTTTTGCCGGAAAAATAAGCAATGAGTCTCCTTTAGGAATGTCTTTTCTCGGCAAGAAGGTGGGTGAAAGTGTTTCTTTCAACGGTGCTGGCAGTTATAAGATATTAAAAATACAATACGAAGAATCATAAAATGAGAAAAAGAACTAAAATAGTAATTTTTTCTGTGCTTGCATTCTCGTTTTTATCATTTGTATGGTTTAATTTTATTTTTCTTAGAATCAACGGGGAATACTTTGAAAATGAACTTATGAAGGCGGGAAAGGAGAGCAATGTCATTATTGTTTTTAACTCGGGAGGGTGGGGAACAGTTCCTTTTGATAAGGCTTTTGATTTTAATCCTATCATCAATGAAACTAAAAAAATAATAGAAAGTCATAACTATAAAGTTTCGGTAGTACAGTATTACAGAACCGAAGATACTTTTTTTGCTAAAATCGCTTCGTTAGGTGAGGTGCTGTTTAATTTTCCAGACAGCTCTAAAGCTTTCGCAGGCAGATTGAGTAAATTTTTAAAAGAGAATCCAAATGATAAAGTTATAATGGCCGGACTTTCAAACGGAGCCAGTTTTGTCGATGCAGCCATGGATGATTTAAATAACAACAAGAACGTTTTGGCAATTGAGCTCGGTAGACCTTTTTGGAAAAAAAATAATAAAAGCGAAAATATTCTTTCTTTGAATAATCAAGCTGATATCTTAGCCAATGGAGAATTTGGACATCTTTTGCTTTCTCTAATCAAATCGCCCTTTGTTTGGGCTTATTCTAATATTTCAGGCAATCATATTTCTTTTACTGAAGCTATGCATGTTGACGGGCATGATTATCACTGGCCACAGGTTAAGAATCAACTCACAAGCTTTGTCGAGGGCAAACTTTAGAATCGGCTTGCGGAGCCGGTTTTTTTATACTAAAATTAAATAGAACATGACCTTTGAGACCAAACAAAAGTTTCTTTTAATATTTTCTTTTTTATTGGGATTGGCCATTTTTATTTGGTTGGGAATGATTACCGGCTGGAAAGAGATAGGTAAAGCCTTTGCTGTTTTTACTGGCTGGCAGGGCTTGGTCATCGTTATTATTTCTTTTCTTGTCGCCTTGATAGGAAATTGGAGATGGAGAGAAATATTAAAAGATTCGGGGATAAGCGTTCCTTTTTTTCAGCTCTTTAAAATATATCTGGGAGGCTATGCCATGATGTACCTTTTTCCAATTTTGATATGGGGAGGTGAAGCTTTTAGGGTTTACGGCTTAACTAAAGAGAGGAAGCTTTCCTGGAGGCAAACTTTTCCCTCGGTAATTATTGAAAGAATTTTAGAATGGACGACAAACATTTTTGTTATATTTTTAGGAATATTTTTCTTTTTGTATAATGTTTATCTCCCTCCTAAAGAAATAATAATGATATTCGGAGTATTTTTGGTTTTCTTTGTTTCCATTATTACTTATTTCTACATCAAAGCTCTTGGCAAAAAAAGTATTATTAGGGAGTTGGTTAGGAATTTTGCTAAGAAAGAGGTGAGCGATACCAATGGAATGATTGCTGTTGAAAACGATGTTTTTAATTTTTTTCAATTGAATAGTAGTTCTTTTAGAAAAGGATTTGCTCTTTCTTTATTGAGAGCACTGATGATGCAGGCAAGAGTCTGGATATTGATATTCTTTTTGGGTAATACTATAGGATTTTTTCCTTCTCTTTCAATTCTTAGTTTTACATACCTGTCTTCAATGATTCCTATCCCGACTTCTCTTGGTTCGCACGAGGCTATCCAATTCTATGCCTTTACCTCGCTGGGACTTCTGCCCTCAATGGCCACTGCTTTCACAATGATTATTAGAGGGGCGGAAATAGTCATTTCTTTGGTTGGTATATTCTTTCTAATCAAAACAGGTTTTAATTTAATAGGAAATAAACTTTTAACATATGATAAAAATAAATAAAATAATTAAATATTTAATACTTACTGATATAGCTTTTTGGACCGGCTGGGGATTGGTTACTCCGGTTTTTGCTATTTTCATAGTGGATAAGATCGTCGGTGGAACCGCCCTGGTTGTTGGTATCGGTACTGCTATTTATTGGTTTTTAAGGTCTTTACTGGTTTATCCCTTTGGAGTTATTTTGGACAAATACAAAGGAGAAAGAGATGATTATTTGTTTTTGGTAGCCGGCAATTTTATAGCCGCCATAGTTCCTTTTGGATATATTTTTGCAACTCAACCTTGGCATATATATATGTTTCAGGCTTTTTACGGTATCGGAATGGCCATGTCTTTGGGCGGATGGAGAGCTATCTTTACCAGGAATATTGATAAGGGCAGAGAGGCGACAGAGTGGGCACTGGACGATACTTTACTAAGCATGGGAACTGCTGGAGCGGGACTTTTAAGCGGATTGTTGGTAACTAAATTTGGTTACAGTTTTGCATTTTTTTCTGCCGGGACTTTGGGTATGATTAGTGTTATTTTACTTTTATGTCTAAGAAAGGAAATTGAAGGTGTTTTTGACAGAAAATTTCATTTGAATGTCAGAGATATTTTTAAAGAAAGACTATGAAAAATCAAGAGGTTGCTCAGATTTTATTTGAGATAGGAGATTTTCTTGAATTGCAAGAAATCCCTTTTAAGCCTCAGGCATATCAACAGGCGGCGATTGCAATCGACAACATGGAAGAAGATATTTCCGATTTGTATAAAAAGGATGGCATTAAGGGTTTGGAAAAAATAAAGAGTGTGGGGAAAAGTATTGCTGAAAAGATTGAAGAATTTTTAAAGACCGGGAAAATTGCTTATTACAAAGAGCTTAAGAAAGCTTCCCCCATAGATTTGGAAGAATTAAGCCGAGTTGAAGGATTGGGGGTGAAAAGAATTAAAAGATTGTGGAAGGAATTGGGAGTGAGAAACCTCAAGGATTTAGAAAAAGCGATTGAAGACCATAAGATTGCTCCGCTCTTCAGATTCGGAGAAAAAACAGAACAGAATATTCTGGAATCAATTCAATTTTTAAAACAGGGAAGAGGAAGATTTCTTTTGCGCGAAATTATTCCTGAAGTTATAAAGATAGAGGAGAGATTTAAAAAAATAAAAGGAGTCGTTAACATGTCGGTGGCTGGTTCAACGAGAAGAAGAAAAGAAACTATCGGAGACGTTGATTTTTTGGTAGCCGTGAAAGACGCTACCGACAAATATATAGTAGAAAAGATAATGAACACTTTCGTCTCTATGGATGAAGTGATTAAGGTTGTCGGCAAGGGGGAGACTAAATCTTCAGTCAGATGGAAAAACGGATTAAGTATGGACTTAAGACTGGTTAAGGAAGGTTCATTCGGAGCTGCTTTGCAATATTTTACCGGCTCGAAAGAACACAACATTGCTTTGCGTCGAATTGCTATGAAAATGGGTTACAAGCTTAACGAATACGGGCTATTTAAAGGAGAAAGAAGAATCAAAGGAGAAACCGAAGAAGAAATATATGAGAAGTTAGGGATGGAATGGATTCCTCCTGAATTAAGGGAAGATCAGGGAGAAATAGCTCTGGCAATTGGAAGAAATATCCCGTACTTAGTGGAATTAAAAGATATCAGAGGAGAATTCCATTGTCACACTAATTGGGATGGAGGAGAAAATTCAATAGAAGAAATGGCGGAAAACGCAATCGAGTTAGGTTATGAGTATCTCGGTATTTCTGACCATACTCAATCGTTAAAAATAGAAAACGGACTCGATGAAAAGAAGCTTTTAAAGCAGAGGAAAGAGATAAATTTTATTAATGAAAAATTTAAGAAAAAGGGAATAGATTTTAAAATTCTTCAAGGTTCCGAAGTGGATATTTTAAAAGACGGGACATTGGATATCAATAACGAAACTTTGAAAACATTAGACTATGTCTCTGTAAGTATTCATTCCAATTTTAAAATGGGAAAAAAAGAAATGACAGAAAGAATAGTCAAAGCGATTAAAAATCCATATGTTAATATTTTAAATCATCCGACTGGAAAGATTTTAGGCAAGAGAGATGAATATGAAGTTGATATGGAAGAAATATTAAAAGCGGCAAAGGAAAATAATGTTGCCTTGGAGATGAATTCATATCGTTCTGATTTAAGTGCACAGACGGCGAAAGCGGCTAAAGAGATGGGAATTAAAATAGTTATCGGCAGTGATGCGCATGTTAAAAAAGAATTAAATGATTTGCAGTTTGGGGTTTATCAGGCGAGAAGGGGGTGGTTGGAGAAGGAAGATGTTTTAAACACTTTATCTTTAAATGATTTAGAGTTAAGATTTAAAAAATGAGACAGCACAAAGGTAAATGTTTAGTTTTAGTATCTGGAGGCCTTGATTCAATGCTTTCAGCTAAAATATTAAAAGACGAAGGAGTTGAAGTAACTCCTATTTGTTTTTTAAGTTACTTCTTCGGCTGTGATAGTGCCGAAAAAGCAGTAAAGCAGGTAGGGTTAAAATTAAGGGTAGTTGATTTCTCAAAGGAGCATTTGAGGATGTTAAAGGATCCTAAGTATGGAAGGGGAGGAGCTATTAATCCCTGTATTGATTGCCACTTATTAATGTTAAAGACGGCGAGGAAGATAATGAAAAAAGAAGGGTATGATTTTGTAGCTACCGGAGAAGTCTTAGGACAGAGGCCGATGTCTCAAAATGCCCACTCTTTAGATTTAATAGAAAGGAAAGCGGGTCTTAAAGGTTTGATTGTCCGTCCGTTGTCAGTAAAGGTTTTACCGTCAACTATTCCCGAAAAGAAAGGATTGATAATCAGAGATAATTTTTACGGTATTTCTGGAAGAGGAAGAAGTAAGCAAATAGAACTGGCACACAAATTTAAGTTAAGCTATCCATCTCCGGCCGGAGGATGCATTTTGACTGATAAAAATTATTCAAAGAACTTGGTAAGGCTTTTTGAGTTAAAAGAAAAAGCCGACGGTAATGATTGTTCCATCCTGAGGCTGGGCAGGGTTTTCTTTGAAAAAGACTTAGTAATTGTTGTAGCCAGGAATGAAAAGGAGTGTAATGAATTAGTTAAGCTAATAAAGAGAGGGGATATTGCTTTGGAACCGGATAACTTTTCCGGACCAACAGTTTTAGTTCGTAAGTACAAAAAATCATCTCAAGAGGAGATGATTGATTGCGGGATTAAATATATTACTCAATACTCTAAAGATGTTCCCGAAGATATTAAACTTAAGCTTTTACCTTTTCTAAAATCTTAACGAAGATTTCAGGGTTTTCTTTAGCCAACTGAGAAAGAATCTTTCTGTCTAATTCAATGCTCTGTTTCTTCAAGGCGGCAATGAATTTGCTGTAGGTCATTCCGTTGGCTCTGCAAGCGGCGTTTAGTTGTACTGTCCACAAAGATCTTTTTTCTCTCTTTTTAACCTTTCTATCTCTGTAGGCATATGACCAGGCTTTCATCAAGGCTTGTTTTGCGGCGATGAATTTTGACTTTCTGCTCCATTTGTAACCTTTAGCCGCTTTAATGACTTTCTTTCTTCTTTTGTGTGCGGCAACACCTCTTTTAACTCTTACCATATTTTTATTTTCCCATTAACTTTCTTATCTTCTTTGCTTCCGAAGGAGACATTTCTACTAGCTTTTTTAGAGACCTCTTTTTTTGAGATGATTTTTTTGCTAGTAAATGGTCCTGTCCGACGGCTCTTCTTAAGACCTTTCCCGATTTGGTTATTTTAAATCTTTTACTTAAAGATTTTCTTGTTTTTGCTTTCATGTTATTTTTTTGAAATAATCATTGATAATTTTTTCAATTCTTTTTTGATTTCCTGGTCCATTTTTATTTCCACCCTGGTTTTAAGCAATTCGGTGAATTTTTTCATTTTTTGCATTCCTATTTCAACCAGTTGGTTTTGTCTTCCTTTCAGTCTCAGTTCAACGCTTACTTTATCGCCCTTATTTAAAAACTTTTCGGCTGCGTTGACTCTGGTTCCGATATCGTTGTCGGAAATATTGAAGGTCAGTTGGAGATTTTTAGTTTCTGAATGATGGCTTCCGGCAATATTCTTCTTTTCTTTCTTTTGCAAAATGTATAAGTATTTGCCGTAGTCGCCCAATTTGCAGATTGGGGGATTGACCTTGTCTGTAACCAGTATCAGGTCAATTCCTTTTTCTTTAGCGATGTCCAATGCCTGGGGCAATGTAAAAACGCCCATTTGTTGGCCGTCTTCTGCAACCAGCCTTACTTCACTTGCTCTTATTTGATTGTTGTATAACGGTTTAATCATTGTGGAGGTGGCGAGTAATGAGCTCGCGTCCAAAAGTTATTCACTGATAATTCTACAAGCTTATTCCAGTCTTTTTTACAAGTTTAAAGCTTAAGGCTGGAAAGAATACTTTAAACTCGAATCCGTAATTAAGGCAGTGTTCCCGGATTAGATAACAATGTCTTTCCTCGCTAATTTTATGCCCTGTTCCGGTTAGCGAGAATCCCCGGAAAGGACAGCGCTACGCGTAAGCTAGTGCGGGTTGTTCAAATAAGTTGGCACTTAATTTGATTTCTCTAAGTTTTGCGAGATTGGAGAATACTCGGCTTGCATATGAGTTTCAAACCTTTGTCGAAGCGAATTCACCCCCCTGTTTTTAACTCGTTTCTGATATGTCTATCAATTTCTCTTTTCTTGATAGATTCTCTTTTGTCAAACTTCTTCTTTCCTTTGGCTAAGCCAAATTCCAGCTTTATTTTGCGTCTCTTAGTATAAACCGAAAGTGGCACTAAAGTCAAGCCCTTTTCCTTTGATTTACCGAGCAAATACCTTATTTCTTCTTTGTTCAAAAGCAGCTTTCTGTCTCTTTTAGCGTCATAGCCTTTATCGGCGTTTAGCGGTTGATAAGGGGGAATATTAGCTCCGATCCAGAATGCTTCGGCAGAGCCCTTTTTATCCTGCCTGGTAACGATATACGTGCCGGAAAGAGATATGCCTCTTGTTCTTAAGGCCTTTACTTCTTGACCGGATAACATTAAACCCGCCTCGAACTTTTCGAGTATCTCATAGTCGAAATATGCTTTTTTGTTCTGGACAATACTCATAGTTTCATTTTATATGATTTTAAGGGATATTGAAAGATTTAAAAAAAAGAGAGGGTTATTGTTGATGACATTAACCCTTTGTTCATGCGAATACAGACACTATTGCGGCAATGATTGCTATAACCATAATGACTGATGCCACCATGGATAGATATAGCAATTTGACTGCTCCAAAGTAATTACCATTCCCTTTTAATATTATGGAATAAAATAATAGGGAAGCGCATATACACAGGAATATTGCCGCCACAATGAGACAGGATGTAAAGAGCATATTTATCTCTTTGACAATATAATACATTAGATAGTTCGTCAATAATTGAAGTAAAAAAAGAGCCAGGTATTTATTATTCTGGCATTTTGGCAATTTTTTGTGATTGTCCTTGGATAAGTGCAAATTACCCAGTTTTGGAAATGTACTTGGAGCGATTTTGGCTGTTCATTAATGCGAAGAGTATCAAATCATTGATGATACGTTTAGGGAATTTTGAGGCTCCCTGCCAGCCTTTTAAAACATTGAAGATTTCTTGGACTTCCGCTGGCTCGGCCTTCAGTATGGTTTCCCCGAGCAGTGCTTTAATTTTTTTTATAGTTCCGGGATAATCAATTGAAGGAGTGCCGGACAGATACTTGATGATTTTAATTCTGCCCGCGGTGGTCGTAGCCACTTTTGCAGTGAAATTAATCATTTCTTTTTTTATCGGATCGCCGAACAGGCACTCTTTGTCGACTATTAGGCATTGATCTTCTTTAGTCGCAAGTCTTCTTGCGCGGGCAAGGACATAGTCCCGTAGCCTTTGCGATTGCTGGTGAAAAACCCGAAGTCGGCGAATGCCTCATAGTCGGCGGGTAGATCTTGGACGGTAAGAAGGCCATACAATCATCAAAGTTTTTCGCATTGTCGACACCTATCTTCAAAACGCTCTCGAAGAGCGCGATAGGGCCCAAGCACTTTTTATAGATTATGAACCATCCTCTTTTGTGTTCAGTAATCTTTTTACAGATTTCTTCGTTGATTTTGACCTGCACAAGCAGGCTTATGGTCATATGCTTTTCCCCAGAGAGAATATCATCTATCTCTTTGTCTAATGCAACAATAGTTTCCATCTTTAAACCTCGTGAATATTTAGAAATACAATATAAAAGAGCGTAGTAATAGCACGAATACGGTTTCTTCGGCTGATAAAGATTGTAAAATATTTATTGGATACTGTCAATAGTTCCTTTTTTCACACTTTCTGATAGAATATGGATATGAGCATTCGGGAAGAAATTAAAAATAGTGTCTTAAAAGCATTAAAAATCCTTGGATACGAAGGAGATTTTTCAATTAAGGTTTTGCGTTCGCAGAAAGCTTCTTTTGGAGATTATTCCGTCAGCGTAGCCATGGAAGTGGCTAAATTAGAAAAAAAGAATCCGATGGAAGTGGCGGAGAAGATAAAGGAGAATATTAAAGGAAAGCATTTTGAAAAGATTGAAGTTATGAACCCGGGATTTATTAACTTTTTTATTTCCAAAGAATATGTTTTTAAAGAATTGGGAGAAGTTTTAAAGAAAGGGAAGAAGTTCGGGCAGTTTCCTTTGAAAAAACAAAAAATTCAAGTTGAATTTATTTCCGCTAATCCGACCGGTCCTTTAACCGTCGGTAATGGACGAGGCGGTCCCTTCGGAGATGTCTTGGCAAATGTTTTAAAGAAATACGGTTTTAATGTTAAAAAAGCATATTACATTAACGACCACGGAAAACAGATATTGTCTTTGGGCCATTCGATCTTAAAAGATGAAGAAGCTAAATATACCGGAGAGTATATTGATAGGTTGCACAAGAAGATAAAAGGCAAGGATCCTTATAGAATAGGAAAGGAAGCGGCCAAGATAATTATGCGCGACATGATTAAAAAAACAATCAAGAAATTAAACATTAATTTTGACGAATGGTTTAGCGAGAGTACTTTGCATAAAGGCAAAGAAGTTGATAATGTCGTTCAATTTTTAAGAGATTCGGGATTAACCTATGAACAGGAGGGAGCCGAGTGGTTCATGTCTACTGCCTTGGGTGACGAAAGAGACAGAGTAATTATTAAGTCTGACGGAGAAAAGACTTATTTATTGGGAGACATTGCTTATCACAAATACAAGTTTGAGAAAAAGAAGTTTGATAAGGT
>JBBACM010000006.1:0-47798 GCA_041657045.1 Minisyncoccota bacterium | reverse complement strand
CTTGAACATCTTTAAAACATTTTTGTCTTCTAGTTTTCCATTTTTTAAATTATAAGTCCTAATTTCGTCTCCAACCTTTACTTCTTCATAATTTTTCCATCCGTCGGATGTCAAAATTTCTGTATCTTCTGATAAGCACTGGAATCCGACTCTGGTCGGAACGGCCATATTGTACAAAAATTCCTGGATAGCTTGTTCGACTTGAGCATAACTTAAATTATCATATCGGATAAAAGGAGCGAGCAATGTGTCGAAGTTGGAAAAAGAAACCGCTCCGGCCGCTTCTCCCTGAAGAGTGTACATAAAATTAACTACCTGACCCAAAGCGCTTCTAAAATGCTTGGGAGGATATGATTCTATTTTTCCATTAACTCCTCCAAATCCTCTTAATAATAAATCGTACAAATCCCATCCGACACAATAGCAAGCGAGGGTATCAAGATTGTGTAAATGAATATCACCCGACTGATTAGCTTCTCTAACTTCTTTTGGATAGACTTTATTCAGCCAATATTTTTTTACAATGTAAGAAACTCCGTAATGATTTAATCCTTGCAGAGAAAAAGTCATGTTTGAGTTCTCCTGTACCTCCCAATCCAACTTATCCAAGTAGTCATCAACTCTATCCACAGCTTCTTCGGCGGTTGCTTGAGATTCTCTAATGATTCTTCTCTGTTCTCTGTACAAAATAAAGGCCTTGGCGGCGATAGCTTCTCCTTCGAGAATCAAAACCTCTTCAACAATGTCCTGAATCTGCTCGACATTGGGAATTTCATCGGCTTTGAACCTTCTGTTCAATATTTTTATTACCGATTCGGATATTTTTTGAGTTTTTTTTCCATTCCCCTGCTTGGTTGCAGTAATAGCTTTGAAAACGGCATTGAAAATCTTATCAGTCTGAAATTCAACTATGTCTCCGTTTCTTTTTTGGACTTTGGTGATGTGGTTTTTGAGTTTCATATTTAACATTCTATACTCCTAAAATATTACTGTCAATTTTGACAAATTTTTGGAAGATTTTATTATCTGCCCCTCTCAAGAAGCACTATTTATTATCATAACTTTTCCGAACTTGTTGCAATTATTGTCACCCTAATCTCATCTTTCGACAGACTCTTGTCAAACGAGGCCCCAAATATTATTTTCGCTGAATTGGAAGCTTTCTTTTTAATCATCTCTGCAATTTTCTTCACTTCCGAGAGGTAAAAACTCTTATTCCCCGATGCCACATTGAATAAAATTCCTTCAGCGTTGTCTAATGGAAACTTAGCGATAGGTGAATGCAAGGCTTTTTCAACTGCAGCTGCCGCTCTATCTTTACCCTGAGCCTTTCCTGTCCCGAAAAATGCCGAACCGCTCTCTTTTAATATCTCCCTTATGTCCGAAAAATCTAAATTAAGTATTCCGGGATTTAAAATCACATTACTAATACTTTCGACCGCTTCCTTTAGAAGTTCATCACACTTATTAAAAGCTATTTCAACGGATGATTTGGCCGGAATCATATAGTGCAGCTTGTCGTTAGGAATGACAACCAAAGTATCAACTTTTTTTCTCAATTCATCTAAACTGTTTAACGCTATCTTTTTTCTTTTCTTTCCTTCGAAAGAAAAAGGGAGAGTAACGATTCCTATGGTCAATGCTCTCAACTTTTTTGCAACTTCAGCAATAACAGGTATCGCTCCCGAACCAGTCCCTCCTCCCAGGCCAGAAGTAAGAAAAATAATATCGCTCTCTTTTAAAGCTTCTTCAATTCCTTTAATACTTTCTTTGGCGGATAATCTTCCTATCTCCGGCTTCATCCCCGCTCCAAGTCCTTTTGTTAATTTTTCTCCTATCCTTAATTTAAAGTTGGCCGTTTTCTTTTTTAAGTCTTGAACATCGGTATTAATGCTTACCAACTCGACGTGTTTTATTTTCGCCTTCATCAGCCTGTCAATAGTATTACAGCCTGCCCCTCCAACTCCTATAACTTTTATTTTTGTTAAGCTCATATCTTTAAGGAATGAAGCTTTCGAATAATTTCTTAATTTTTTTTCCTATTCCGCTTCCATTGTTTGTACGAAAATCTTCTTTTTCTATTTTAGTTACAACCAGCCCACAAACAGTAGCCAAAGAGCTGTCTTTATCTAATCCTTTAAAATCTTTACAATATCCAATCCGACAAGGAAGCTTAAATTCTTTTTTAGCTAATTCTACAATTCCAGGAAGCTTAACTCCTCCTCCGGTTAAAACTATTCCACCGGGAAGCAACCCTTGCTTTGAAACTTTCTTTATTTCTTTGTCTGCCAATTCAAATATTTCTGAAACTCTAGCCTCAATTATCTTTTCCAGTTCTTTTTCCGAGAAGGTTAAAACATTTTTAGGTTTTTTCTTTTCTTTTTTCTTTTTATTGCCGTCAAAATCTATTTCTACATCGTCCTCTTCCTCTTCTGGAGAAAGATTGAATTCTATCGTTTTTTTGCCTTCTCCCGGAACACAAGAGCCGTACTGTCTTTTAATCTTTTCTGCTACCTCTATTTCAGTCTTAAACCCGATGGCAATATCATTTGTAATATTTGCCGAACCAACCGGGAAAATAGCCATATTTAAAAGCTTTCCCTCTTCAAAAACAACAACGCTTGATGTTCCAGCCCCGATATTTATTAAGGCAACGCCCAATTCTTTTTGCGAAGGCGTTAAAACGGCATTAGCGTCAGCAACCGGGCCAGGAATAATATTCTCCTCCCCTATCTCAAAATCAGCTACTCCGACTGACTCAATAATGGCATCTGTGTCGGAAGTAAAGGTTGATAAAAGAAGCGCGTCGAACTCCAGCCTCATCCCCTGCATTCCCAAAGGATCATTGATTTCTTTTTCTCCATCCAAAATCCATTCTCTCGGAAAAACATCTAAAATAGTTTTATTGCTTGACTGAAGATTAATCATCTTCACTTCATCATATATTCTTTCCTTGTCTTCTTTGCTGACCTTCTGATCGGCTCTACCGACAGAAATTAAAGCATGGCTTGGTATGAGTTGCAATTTAGTTCCGTTAATATTTGTAAAAATATTTTCTATTCTGCAATTATGTTTTCTCTCAACCATTTCTATCAGCTCTGAAATTTTCTTTCCCACTTCGTTTACGTCTTTTATCCTTCCCTTCAAAACTCCGAAAGAACCTATTGTGTCTAAAAACAAAACTTCCATTCCTTTTTCGGAATCTTTTTTGATTCCCAAAATTTTAATAGTATCCGTTCCTATATCCAGTCCCGTTAATACTTTTGTTTTTGACATGTTAAGTTAAAATTTAACCTTAGATAAATATTCTTTTTGCTTTTTAAACATTACTTCGGCGTCGCTCTTCTTTTTCTCGTGGTCGTAACTTAAAAGATGCAATACTCCATGAATAAGGACCTCTATTAATTCTTTTTTAAAATCTTTTCCGTTCTTTTCTACTTCCTCAGGACAAATTACTATCTCCGCAATCTCTTCTCTGACTTTTCCGAAAGAAAGAACGTCTGTTGGTCTGTTTTTCTTTCTGTATTGCTTGTTTAATTTCTTAATTTCTAAAGAGTCTATGATGGCAATAGAAATTTCTTCATTACTTTTTACTCCTTCTGCTTTCAAAATTTTTTGCGCGACTTTCTTTAGAAAATTTTTATCAATTTTCCTGTATTTTTTCGAAAGATTGTTTATTTCCACCATTTCCTTTTTCTTCTATTTTACAAGATTAAGAAACTTATTGCAAGTTTTACCTAAAATCCTAATTTTGCTTGATTATAGGTAACAAATTCAACTTTCTCCTTAACAGATAGGAATTGGCATGCCTGGCGTATGCATTAAAAGAAACCGCATCTCTGCTTTTCTTCAAAAACCTCTTAACCGTGCTCTTTCTTAAGAGAATATGGTGCTCAAAAACAACATAGCCGAGAAAATCAATTCCTTTCTTGGCAGGAAAAACATTACTCTTTTTTGAATTGATTTCCAGTTTTAATTCTTTAAATAAAAAATGGCTTGATTTCTTAGCCACTACTCTCATTCTGTGCTTTCCCCCTAAAAAAAGAAAATCATCCATATATCTTAAATACATCTTTTCTCTTAATAAATTCTTTGCAAAATAGTCTAGTCGGCTTAAATAAATATTTGCAAACAATTGGGAAGTCAAATTTCCAATAGGTATCCCTGTTCCTTCTTTTTTAGAAAATGAACTGGTTAATATTTCCTCAATCAGCCAGATTATTCTTTTGTCTTTAATTTTCTTTTTGATTAAAGACAAAAGAATAACATGGTTAACACTATCAAAATATTTAGAAACATCGCACTTCAAGCAATACAAATCTTTATTATTCTTTAAAAAATAGTTTAATCTTTTAATTGCTCTATGCGTTCCTTTATTTTTTCTGCAAGCATATGAATCAAAAATAAAAGTCTTTTCAAAGATAGTCTCGATTATGTTGCACAAAGCGTGATGAACAACCCTGTCTTTAAAAATTGGGGCTTTGAGTAATCTCTTTTTTGAATCCTCAACAATGAATTCCCTATAGGCCCCGTGTTTATATGTCCCATCTTCCAATTCTCTTTTTATTTCTAATAAATTATCTTCAAGATTAAGAGAAAACATTAAAATATCTTTTTTATATCTCTTGTTTTTTCTTGCCTTTAAATACGCAAGATGGATATTGTTAAAAAAACAAACCTGTGGAAACAGATTATTAAAAGCTTTCATTGTTATCGCCTATTAACTCCGGACAGAGCTTTCAAGAATTTTACTGACACTGTCCGGAGATACGGGCTTAATATTTTCCCTTTCTTTATTCAATACTCGGGAAGGAATAAAATCAGTAGCCACTATTGTTTTCTGTTAAAGCATCCTTGAATGCTTTAATCTAAACGGCCTGATTAAAGCTCGGGCTACCGGGCGCAACGAAACCCGATGTTCGTGTTAAAGTCAGACGTCGAATTGTTCAATTTCAGTGTGAACACTCCGGCGTTCGAACCATTGTCCCAATTGCCACCGCGTTTCAGGGCACGCGGTCATTGTGCGATTCTATCCCTACCCAAATATTTATTTTCGACTTTTAAATTAACGATTTCTGCCACCCTCCCAACAACTTCCCTATCTCTACTACTTTTTCAGAAATAATGCCATACCTTTTAACACTGATAAATTTTAAATCTTTTGCAATGCGGAAAAGTATTTTTAATTTATCAATATTAATATCAATTTTCTTAGCCAGTCCCCTTTTTTCTTTTATATCGCCAGAATTGACTTCTATTATCTCTTCTAATATTTCTAAGGTTATATTTTCTATGTGCTGAGCCAATACGAATCTCTGACTTTTTGGAAACGTATTTACCATTGGATACATTAAAAGCATAAAATCATATGTCTTCTGGAATATCACCAAATCATTATACATTTTTCTATTTTTTAATTTTCTACCAAAATTACCTTTAAGTGGCCAACGAAAAATATTCATTAAAATATTTTCCGAAGATTGCCAGACAACCCCAGGCTACCGGGCGCAACGACACCCGACGGTCGCGTAAAAGCCAGACGTCGAATAGGTCAACCACAGTGCGAACACCCCGGCGTTCGAACCACCGTCCCAACGGCCACCGCGAGCCAGGGCACGCTCGGAAGTATACGTACTTTGATAATAAATACGTCCTGCACCTGTCGAACCATTTAAGGAAGTGTTTTTCGGACCGACATTATTGTAGCCGAGATTGTTGCCGAAATCGGTGACGGCGTTGATTTCCTGCCAACCAAATGATGTTTGACTAGGAACTTGAGGTTGAGAACCTGCTCCTGATATTGTGTAATCAACCCACTCCCAAACATTACCGGAAAAATGATTAATAGTTTTTCCGTTACTCAAAGTTAAAGTGGCTAAGGCATTGGTCACTCCCGCTTCGGGGTCAGCTCCGTTATAGTCTCCGGCAGCCGTATCTCCTACATTCCCGCGATTCAAAACACCTCCCGTATAGTTTGAAGAAACCGATTCGATATCGCGAGCCAGAGCCATCCATTCGGCATTGTTAATCAGATGGGCACCGATAGATTTGCATTCTGCTATTGCATTGATTTGAGATATGTTGACCCAAGGGGTACCAGCTGATCTGCTTTCAGGAACAAAAGCGGCATTATATGTTTGATTGCCGTTATTGTCTCCCTGGATTTTTGCTTCCCACTGCATGACGCAAAAGCCGAGACCTGTATCAATCCAGCCGTTGGCTTCGTCGCAGCTTTGAGACTCGGATATTTTGACTGATTCAGGAGAAAGAGAAATAGAGCCTTTCTTTTCTAGTTTGGTGTATAAATCAAAGGTTGTGCCATTTGATTTGTACATATAGCAGGACTCTTTGTTTAAAGGGTTGTATGATGGGTCTTGAGGTAATTTACCAAGAAAATCAGGAACAAGAACAGAGGCTAAAGTGGTACAGTCTCCTGTTTTTCCAAGACAGCACCAGTTTGTTTCAACAGGATAACTTTTAGTGCCCATATTTGATTGAGACCAGAGAGCTTTTCTTACCGCGTCAATCTCCGCTTTTCTTTTTCCGTCTCTGGCGTCCTGGGTCAAAGAACCCATTCCGACGATGATTAATCCTGAAAGAATACCGATAATAGCGACAACCACCAAAAGCTCAATCATGGTGAAGGCATTTATATTTCTCCTAATTAATCTTAATTTCATATTTTTACAACAAAAAAGAAGCTTAAAGCTTCCTTATTTTTAAATCAAAAACCACTAAAGATGTTATATCAGAGAGAGAGAGAGAAAGTAATTTAATATCTTTTTTTGTCATTGGTTATATTTTACTATCTTGACAATATTTGTCAAATAAAAACACCTCAAAGAGGTGTTCTATAATTAATTTCCCAATTCTTCCTTAACTATCTTCGCTACCATGTTTCCATCAGCCTTTCCTTTGGTCTGCGGAGAAACTTCTTTCATCACAATCCCTATATCTTTCATTTCTTTCGCTCCTGTTTTAGCGATAGAATCTTTAACAATCTTCCGTATTTCCTCTTCCGTCAATTCCTTAGGAAGATATTTCATTAAAACTTCCAGTTCTTTTTTTTCTTTTTCTATTAAATCGGCTCTTCCTCCCTGCTCGAACTGGCTGATGCTGTCTCTTCTTTTTTTAACCTCAGAAGAAAGGACTTCTATTGTTTCTTCATCAGTCAATTTAACTTTTTCTTTCAATTCTTCTTCGCTTAAGCTTGGCTCCTTTTCCAAAACCTTAACTCTCTTTTCCATTTCTTTATTAAAGACAGACGAAGTTACCATTCTCAAAGTTGAGACGGCCGATTCGTTCTTTTCTTTTAGGGCAGAAATTAAATCTTTTTTAATTTCTTCTATTGTCATATTATTTTTTAATACCCATTTTCTTAGCTTTCTCGTACTCTTTCTTCTTCACTTCTCTTGCCAAAGCAGCTCTCTTTTGCATATTTCCACTTTTAGTTCTGTCGGCAAACCTTCTTTTTCTTGCCTCAATCAAAACTCCGCTCTTCTGAACGGCCTTGGTAAAGCGATAGACTAAAGATTGAGAAGTCTCTCTTAATTGCTTCTGTACTTTCATACTATTTCTCTTTTAATATATTCTTAACCTCTTTAATTATATCTTCTTGGCTAACTTCGACCTGTTTTGCTGTCTGCATATTTCTAACTAATATCATGTTGTTCAGAGCTTCTCTCTGCCCTAATATCAAAACAACTTTGGCTCCGAGGCGACTCGCTTTTCCTAACTGAGCCTTCAAAGCGTCTTTACTGAACGCTTCTCCCACCTTGATTCCGGCCTTCCTTAAATCTTCTAAGATAGGAAGACTTTTCTTTTTGGCTAAAGGTCCAATCTGGGCAAAGAATATCTCCGGAACGGGAGGGTAACTAACCTTAGCTTTAACCTCTCTCATTTCCGCAACAATTCTTTCAATCCCGGCAGCCGCTCCGCAGGCAGGCACTTCTCCCCCTCCGAGCATCTTTGATAAGTTATCATATCTTCCGCCTCCTGCCAAGGCGTCTCCGGTATTTTCCCCTTCTCTGGTCGAAGCTATCTCAAACACGGTTCTGGTGTAATAATCAAGCCCGCGAACCAGCCGACTGTCCAAACAATACGGAATTTTCAATTCGTCCAAGTATTCAAACACATCTTTTAAATGTTTCTTGCATTCTTCGCACAAATAATCCACACTCTGCGGTGCGGTAGATAATGTTTCCTGACATTTTTCGTTTTTACAGTCTAAAACTCTCAAGGGATTAATTTTCATCCTTCTTTGACAGTCGGAGCATAGTCCGGACTTCTTCTCTCTTAAATATTTAACTAAAGCTTTCCTGTATAAAGGCCTGCAATTGTCATCTCCGATTGAGTTTATCTTCACCATTAATCCCTTCAATCCCAAATCATGGAGAACACTGTGTATCGCCAATATCGCCTGAACATCAACAATAGGGTCTTTTTCTCCGATAATCTCTATTCCAAATTGATTGAATTGTCTAAATCTTCCAGCCTGAGGTTTTTCATATCTAAAAAAGGGGCCGTAATACCAAAGCCTGACTGGCTGAGGCAAAGAAACAAATCCGTGTTCTATATATGCTCTCATTATTGAAGCCGTTCCTTCAGGGCGTAGAGCTAAAAAATCCTTGCCTTTTGTCCGCAAGGTAAACATTTCTTTTTCCACGATATCTGTGTTTTCCCCGACGCTTCTCGTGAAAAGATTAACATCTTCCAGAATAGGAGTATCTATCTTCTCAAAATCATAGAAGGCAAAAACTTTTTTCAAGACCTCTTGAATTTTTTCATAGTATGCCTGATCTTGGGGTAAAATATCGTGCATTCCCGTTGGAGTTTGAAATTTTGGCTTGCTCATATTAGTTTGATGAATTTACTGAATTCATTGTATTCATTAAAACTTCCAGAGGAGAAATCCTTAACAATACTCTTCCTGTAATGTCGTTTGCGGGAAGGACTCCCCAGACTCTTGAATCTGAAGAAAAATTCCTATTATCTCCCATAACAAAATACTCATTACTTTTTAAGGTTAAAGAACTATAATCAATCATATTTTTCCACGCTTCTCTCGTTTTATCATTAATATATAAATTTTCATCAATCTTTGTCGGCTGACTGCCTGCTCTGCTGACATATACTTCCCCATTTTTCAATTCGATTGTTTCATTAGGCAATGCAATTATTCTTTTAATGTATTTTAATGAAGTGTTCAAAGGGTATTTAAAGACAATGACTTCACCTCTCTGAGGATCTCTCAATTTATACGAAAGTTCGTCAATAATCAAATAATCACCCGAGTGATAACTAGGCTCCATTGAGTCTCCTTTAACCACGAACGGCTGAAACAAAAGCATTCTTATGGGAATGACTATTGCTAGGGCGATAAGCAGTATTTTTAATGAATCTAAGAGAAATGTAACAAATTCTTTTAATTCCATATCGACATTATATACCAACTTGACATTTAACGCAAATGTTATATCATGTCCATACTGTCAGGAGGTGACGGTAATTACTAATACTGAAGATATTAAAAGGTTGAACCTTGTGGTCAACAAAAGGAAACCCATAGAACTAGAAGCTCTTCAAAAAATCAAAAAAGCAATGGCCGGCGTAGATGAAGCGCTGGAGTACCATGATGCTGTAAACAGTGATGAAAAAGTTATCGACGCGTGCAAAGATAATGCCATGGCCGGCATTACAATTGCAATCGAGGATCTTTCCGCTACTCTCAAAAGCGAGGGTTTCTAATATCACTGTTTTTTGTTTGCCTAAATCGTCTAAAATAGTATAATAAAAACATATGAAATTAATTATTGGATTAGGAAACTACGGTCCGGAATACGAAAAAACAAGGCACAACTACGGCTTCATGGTGATTGACGAGCTGGCAAGGAAACACGATTTTCCTGATTTTAAATTGGACAAAGAACATAATGCTTTAGTTTCAATAGAAAATGATGTTATTCTCGTCAAACCCCAAACCTATATGAACAATTCAGGCAAGGCGATAAAAAGCGTCGCCTCGTACTATAAAATAGAGTCTAAAAATATTTTAGTTATCCACGACGACGCTGATGTACAATTAGGAGAAATAAAAGAAGCTGAAAGCCGAGGCTCGGCCGGACACAATGGAGTCCAGTCAATAATTGATGAACTTAAAACAAATGAATTCAAAAGATTAAGAATGGGAATCAATTCCGAAGATCCTTCTTTTAAAGATAAAGAATTAGAAGAAGTAGTTTTAAAAAACTTCAGCAAAGATGAAGAAGCGATAGTCGAAGAGACAATAAAAAAAGCAGTTGAAATGATAAACATATGACTATTTGTATTTTCGGAGATAGCATAACCTGGGGAGCTTTTGATTTTGAAAAAGGTGGGTGGGTTGAAAGGTTAAAAACGTATTTAATTAATGACGATGTTTATGTCTATAATCTCGGAGTATCTAATGATTCGACGGAAAATATAATTAAAAGGTTTGATGCCGAAGCTGAAGCAAGAAACCCAGATATTATTATTTTTTCCGTCGGAACGAACGATGCTCTAAAAGCTGATGGAAAAAACTTGATAAGTATCGACGAATTTATAAAAAATATTGAAACATTGACCGATAAGGCAAGAAAAATAACAAACAAAATTGTTTTTATCGGACTGACGACTGTCGACGAATCTAAAACAAACCCCTACTCCTGGGACGAAAGCTTGTCCAGTGATAACCAAACCGTTGGCGAATACGACGAGGCGATAAGAGTTTTCTGCGAAGAAAATGATATTATCTTTATCGACATGCTGGGTCTTTTAAATAAAAACGAAGACTTGTGTGATGGACTACATCCAAGTGCAACCGGACACCAAAAAATGTTTGAAGTAATAAAAGACGCAATAGAGCCCCTATGGAAGGAATAATTTCTTTTGAAGACAAAAATTATCCAAAGCAATTAAGAGAAATTAAAAACTCTCCCAAAAACATTTACTATAAAGGAAAAACTATTTGGAATCAGCCTTGTTTAGCTGTTATCGGTTCAAGAGATTATTCAATACAAAATAAAACTATTGTTTCAAAAATAATCAACGGCTTGCCACAACAAGTCGTTATTGTTTCAGGACTTGCAAGAGGAATCGACTATCTCGCCCACTCGGCCGCTTTAAAAAGCGATAAAGGAACCATCGCTGTTCTTCCTTGTGGAATTGAAAGGATATATCCTAAAGAAAACGAAAATATGGCAAAGAAAATAATAGAAAAACAGGGAATGGTTATTTCCGAATACCCGAGCAAAACCAAGCCCACTAAATTCTCTTTTATCCAAAGAGACAGAATAACCGCTGGATTATCTTGTGCTGTTTTGGTGATTGAAGCACAGATGAAATCAGGAACGATGCATACCGTAAACTTTGCCAAAGAACAGGGCAAAACGATATATGCCGTTCCCGGCTCCGAAGGTTGCGACTATCTTATTATAAACGGTGCAATTCCTGTTTCGAAATCAGAAGATATTTGCCTTTAATTTTTAAAAATGATATGAAGGATTTATGAAATCATTGGTAATCGTTGAAAGCCCGACAAAGGCAAATACAATTAAAAAATTCTTAGGCGCTGATACGAGCGTTCTTTCGTCATATGGACATATTAGAGACTTGCCGAAAAGCACGCTGGGTATTGATACAGAAAAAGACTTTGAAATAAAATACGTCATACCGACTAAAGCCAGAAAAAACGTAAACATCCTCAAGAAAGAAGTTGAAAAATCCGACATGGTATATGTCGCTACCGACCCCGACCGAGAAGGAGAAGCTATCGCCTGGCATTTGATTAATGTCTTAAATTTAGATAAAAGTAAATACAAAAGAATTTCTTTCCACGAAATTACTAAACCGGCCATAGAAGAAGCGCTTAAAAATCCGACTGAATTAAATGCTGACTTGGTTGATGCGCAACAGGCAAGAAGAGCTTTAGACAGAATCGTCGGATATAAATTATCTCCTTTTCTTTGGAAAAAAATAATGAGGGGTCTTTCTGCCGGAAGAGTGCAATCTGTTGCGGTAAGATTAATCGTCGACAGGGAAAATGAAATAAAGAATTTCAAACCGGAAGAATACTGGAGCGTAACTGCAATTCTTGAAAAAGAAAGCAAGGAACAGTTTGAAGCTATTTTAACAAAAAAAGAAGGAAAGGTTATTTCCAAAATGGGGATAAAAAACGAAAAAGAAGGAAAAAGCATTAAAGAAGATTTAGAAAAAGCTAAATACCAAATATCTTCAATTGAAAAAAAAGAAACAAAAAGGTCCCCCGCCTCCCCTTTTACTACGTCTTCATTGCAACAAGAAGCTTCCAAAAAATTAAGATACCCTGCCAAAATGACCATGGCTATAGCTCAAGCCCTGTATGAAAAAGGTTTAATCACTTATCACCGAACCGATTCTTTAAACCTTTCTGAACAAGCCTTGGTTTCGGCCCAGATTTTTATTACCAATAAATTCGGGAACAAATATTATCAGAAAAGGATATACAAAACCAAAGGGCGAGCTCAGGAAGCTCACGAAGCGATTAGGCCGACCATGGTTGAAAACGAGCCTGGTAATTTAAAAATTGAAGATAAATATAAAAAACTCTACAAGCTGATTTGGGAAAGATTCACGGCTTCTCAAATGAAAGAAGCTATTTTTGATTCAGTTAAAGTAGAAGTTGAGACCGACAACAATTATACTCTGCAAAGCAATGGCTCGACTTTAAAATTCGATGGATTCCTTAAGGTTTATCCCATGAAATTCGAAGAAAAACAACTTCCCGCTCTCGAAGAAAAAGAAAAGGTTAATCTTGTTGAAATAAAGCCCGAACAACATTTCACTCAGCCCCCAGCAAGATATACTGAAGCGAGCCTAATCAAAGAACTAGAAGAAAATGAAATTGGAAGACCTTCAACATATGCTCCGACTATTTCAACTATTCAGGCCAGAAACTATGTCGAAAAAAATAAAGAAAGAAGGTTTGAACCTACGGAGATAGGAACAAACGTTAATGAAATTCTCGTAAAGCATTTTCCAGAAATAGTAGATATAAAATTCACGGCTAATATGGAAAAAGAATTTGATGAAATTGCCGAAGGAAAAGAAAACTGGAAAAATGTTTTAAGGGACTTCTACAAACCTTTCAGTGAAAACCTAGAAAATAAATACAACGAAGTGGAAAAGAAAAAAGCTGTTGAAATCCCGACCGATGAAAAGTGTCCCAAGTGCGGAAAACCAATGGTCATTAAAACTGGAAGATTCGGAAAATTTCTGGCCTGTACCGGCTTCCCCGAATGCAAAAGCACAAAAACGATAGAAGACAAAACGAAAAAAACCGGCATTATCTGTCCCGGATGCGACCAAGGAGAAATAACCCAAAAGAAATCCAAAAAAGGTAGGATATTCTATGGCTGTGAAAAATGGCCTGATTGCACTTTCGCCCTTTGGGATAAGCCGACCGGAGAAAAATGCCCTAAGTGCGGGTCATTAATGGTTGAAAAAGGAAAAAAAATAAAATGTTCAAACAAAAACTGCAAGTAGTTAGCTTGCAGTTTTAGTTTATAAATAGAGACATTAACTTCTTAATTTCTTTAACCACTCATTCATTTCTTCTTCTGACTTGAAATTAACGGTTAATTGAATGTTGTCTTTCTTTTTTTCAATTTTAATATTTTCCAAATTCAGTATTTGCTTAACTTTTCTTTCAAAAAACTCACTCACCAACTGAGGTATTTGCTTAACAAAACTTTTCTTTGGCCCAGCTCCAGCATTTCTTTCTTTAACTCTTCTTTCTGTTTCTCTTACCGAATAACCATTAGCCATCACTTCTTCTAAAAGTTCTTTAATTAATTTAATATCCCTTGAACCAAGCAAGGCTCTCGCATGTCCTTCTGAGATATTTCCTTCCCTTAGTGCCTTTTTGGCCTCAATAGGTAAAGATAAAATCCTTAGACTATTGGCAATCGCCTCTCTGCTTGTTCCCGCTATTTTTGCAATCTCTTTTTCCAATAAGCCGAACTCTATTCTTAGCCTGTCAAAAGCCTCGGCCTTATCAATCGGATTCAAATTCTTTCTTTGAACGTTTTCGATCAAAGCTATCTCCAATTTCTCCCTGTTTGACTGTTCCCGGATAATCACTGGAATCTGTTTCAGCCCTATTCTTTGCGCCGCTCTCCATCTTCTTTCCCCGGCGACTATTTGATATTCGTAAAAAATGCCTCTCTCTGTCTTCTTTTCAATTTTATTTACGATTATCGGTTGAAGTATTCCGTACTTTTTAATTGATTCGCCTAAAGATTCTAAAGCTTCTTCATCAAATTCTTTGCGGGGCTGATAAGGGTTGGGCTTTATCTTCTCTATCTCTATCCAAAAAATAAAGTCCTTGCGGGTCTTGTCTTCAGGTATAGATGTATCTTTTTTTGGTATTAACGATTCAATTCCTTTTCCAATCATATTTTAATTCTTAACCTTTTGCTATTATCTCACGAGCTAATTCTCTAAAAGCATGAACTGCACGAGAATTTGGAGAATGTCTTAAGATTGTTTTACCAGTTACCGGCGATTCGGATAAAGCGACAACACGTGGGATAACGGTATCAAAAACATATCCCGGAAATGTTCTTCTCAAATCTTTGGCTATTTTCTGGCTCACTATATTCCTTTTATTATACATTGTTAAAACTGCCCCCGTTATTTTAATATTCCTTTCCAAATTTTCGTTAATTAATTTAACATTGCGTAATAACTGCCCCAAGCCTTCCAAGGCCAGGTATTCGCACTGAACCGGAATTAAAACTTCATCAGCGGCAATTAAAGCATTTAAAGTTAATAATCCCAAACTGGGAGGACAATCTATTAAAACAAAATCGTATTGGTCTTTTACTGTATCTAAAATTTCTTTTAATTTGAATTCCCTATTTTCCATATTAACAAGTTCTATATTCGCTCCGGCTAAATTATACGAAGTCGGCATAATATCAAAAGCTAAAAATGGAGTTTTTTTAATAATATCTCTCGGAGAAACCTGTCCTAACAATGCCTCATACAAAGAAACTGATAGATCTTTAGGCTTAATTCCCATAGAAAAAGTGGCATTAGCCTGAGGATCAATATCAACCAAAAGAACTCTTTTGCCAAAAGCGGTCAAAAAGACGGGTAAATTAACGGCAATCGCCGTTTTACCCACACCACCCTTTTGATTAGCAATAGCTATTACTCTGCTCATTAAGATAATTTTACCATATGGAATATAAAAGTAAAGAAAAAAGGGGCTCAATCATGAGACACCCTATACATACTCTTCTTTTAAAAAACTACTTACTATCAAGCACCATGCCTTGGACGATACTGTTAGGTGGCACATTTATTTCTATCCACTTTTTTTCAAAGTCCCTTTCCCCTACCCCATTAAAAATAAGGTTAAGGGGCCATTGCGAAAGATCTTTGATGTGGTAAGATTCGTAATAATAAATAACACCCTTACCATCAGTCCTATCGTCATACAAATAGACATCTTCGGTTTTCATTATTGACTTTTGTATTAACTCACGTCCTTGTCGATAGCTGTAGGTATAATACATTGCTCCTTCAATGCCACCGAACCCCAGATAGAAATTTCCTTTTATATTAAAATTATCATTTAAAGCCACCAGACTTATATTCCTAACTTCCACCTTCTCTACTGAGAATGGAATATGTCCGTAGGAAAAAAAAATACAAGACCGACAATAATAAATGTTAATACTGCATAGAAGGACCCATCTGGAGAAGAATTATTATCACAATAGCAAAAGACAGCTATCGCACATAGGAGCGTAATCAATAAAGGCATATATGCCGAAAGGAAGAACGACATAATGAAAATTAAAAAAATGCAAATTTGTTGATTATCTCTTTTTCATTGCGCTGTGTGATTCCAAAGAATAGCCCTGCTACAACCGACATAATAATTGTTAAGAACAAATCAATCATCTTAATACTCCCGCCAAAACATTTATTGGCTTCTAAAATATAACGTAATTATAATTAACTGTCAATAAATTAAAAAATTGGTGTTAAGCCAATAATTTACAAAGCACTGAATATATGATAAATAAATACTATGCCGAAGTGGCGGAACTGGCAGACGCGTAGCACTCAAAATGCTATGGGGGCAACCCCGTGAGAGTTCAAGTCTCTCCTTCGGCACACCAATGTGTCTTTTTGTGTATTGCCGAAGTGGCGGAACTGGCAGACGCGTAGCGTTCAGAACGCTATAGAAGTAATTCTGTGTGGGTTCAAGTCCCACCTTCGGCACATCAGTTTATATCTTTTTCAACCTTCTCTCCAGGCAAAGTTGTTTTGTTATTCCAAATCTTTCTCCCGGGATAAATGATTGTATTGATTCCCGTCTTAACATTATCTCCAATTACAGCTCCCATTTTAATTCTTTTTGTATCAATTAACTCATCTTTAACCACGGTTTTAACCGTTTCTTCATCATGCCTGAAATTAGCTATAGTTGTTCCTCCTCCCAAATTACAATTCTCTCCGATAATTGAATCCCCGATATATGCCAAATGACTCGCAAAAGTTCCCTTGCCAATGATAGAATTCTTAACTTCAACTGCCTGGCCGATTCTGCAATCATCTTCAACAACCGTCCCGGCTCTCAAAAAACAATTCGGGCCGATAATGCAGTTCCTTCCTATATATACAGGGCCCTCAATATATGCCCCACTCTTTATTACTGCTCCTTCTTTGACAATCACTTCCCCATTCAAAACAGCCCCCTTTTCTATCTTCCCCTTTCTTTCTTTTTTTTGTTTATTAAATAAGTAGGGAACTACATTAAAAATATCCCAAGGATATGAAGCAGAGGCCCAGAAAGAAGCTTCGCAAACATGAAGCTTTTTTTCATGAATAAATTTCTTAACGTAATCTGTAAACTCGTATTCATCCCTTGGAGACTTTTCTATTTCGTAATTAAAAATAGCCTTTGGCAAACAATACAAGGCTGCATTAATTAGTTTAGACGGAGGATTGTCCGGCTTTTCAATAATATTTTTAGCATACCCCTCTTCTTCATCAATCACCCCAAAACAGGAAGGATTTTCGTGCTCTCTGACTAAAATTGAAGGGAACTTATCAATTGCTTTTTTAATATCTTCTTTAGAATAAAAATCATCTCCGTTCAAAAGCAAAAACTTTTCTTTTAAGTGAGAATAAGCAAGCTTAGCCGCAGAACCGGTCCCCTCGATTTTCTTATCTTCAATGTACGTTATCTTTATTTTACCATAACTCTTTCCTATCTTTTCCACTATCATTTCCTTTTTGTACCCAATAATAATGATGACCTCATCAACCAATCCATCTAATTCGTCCAAATTATATTCAAGAATTGTTTTTCCAAAAATACTGAAAAGAGGCTTCGGCTTAGTTGCCGAAAGCGGCAAAAATCTTGTTCCTTTTCCAGCTGCTAGTATGATTGCTTGCATGTTATAAACTTAATAATACTTTTGCTATTTTTTCAGTGTCGTGGACAATTCCGTTTGGCCCCAATAAATCCAGTCCGATATATTTTTTATCTTCAGGCAAATTATCAAATTTAACCATTTCTAAGAATTGAGGGTGATTTTTCTTATACTCTTCAATCCTCTCTCTATTAGGAATATTTGTATTAAAGATAACATAATCGAGCTTGCATTTCAAACAGTTCTCAATTTCCCAGACAAAATCACCAACCTTAAATCCGTTTGATTCTCCGTTCTTTGTCATTAGATTGCAGATATAGACCTTTTTGGCTTTGGTTGCCTTGATTGCTTCCGAAGTACCATCAACCAGCAAAACCTGCATCAAAGAAGAATATATATCTCCCGGTCCGATAACAACCATATCCGCCTTTCCGATTCTTTTAATCGTCTGCGGGCAGGCATGAACCGCCGGCCTCAAAAACAATTCTTTTATTTTTAAATTGGGGTCATGCTTAGGAACATCGATATTTGATTCTCCGACAATCTCCTCTCCGTTTTCTAAAACAGCGACTAAATCAGACTTATGAATAGTCGAAGGAAGTATTTTGTGGTTTTGGATAAGCATTCCGTTCATTTTTTCAAAAAGAACTTTGTACTCTCCTTTTTTCAAATACATAGCGACGAAAAATAAATTGGCTAAATTGTGTTCTACCAACTCTCCCTGCGGAAAACGGAAATCGAGAATCTCTTTGTCTTCTTCTGATAATTTGGTTAAAACCATAAAGGCTCTCCTCACATCTCCAGGAGAAATAATATCGTATTCTTTTCTTAGTTTCCCCGAAGAACCTCCGGAATCTAAAACAGAAGAAACAACAGTTAACTCCACATTCTTGTATTTAAGTCCAGAAAGAACTACCTTGGGCATGGCATTTCCTCCTCCGATACAAACAATCTTCTTTTTTAGAAATGGGTTGCTAAACATTTTTTAATATCCGCTATTTTATTCTTATCAAAATTACGAGTCATCTCGTCTTCATAATACATCCTGTCTTTTTTATAAAACAACCCTAAAGGAATTTTACTTTCGTCCGCATAATTCCATTCCTTAATCAATTGCATTGCTTTCTCTTTTGATTCTAATTCAGGATTAACCGCCTCGTAAGCACTCTTGTTATAAAATTCTGTAGTATTAAAAAATGAAGGGCAAGGCTGAAGAACTTCAATAAAAGAAAATCCCTTATGGTTGACCGCCTCAACAATCAAATTCTTTAAATGTTCGATTTTAGAAGAATAACTTCTAGCGATGAACGAAGCATTAGAAGCCATCATTAATTCTAAAGGATTTAACGGCTCTTCGACACTCCCCTCGGGAGTAGACTTTCCCCTTAATCCCTTAGGAGAAACTGCTGTAAACTGTCCAGTTGTTAAGGCAAATAATCTATTATTGTGCATTATTACATTAACATCAGAATTTCTTTTAGCGGCATGAATCAAGTGCGAGATGCCTTCGTCCAACGAACCGCCGTCTCCGGTAAAAACTATTATTTTCAAATCGGGATTGCCCAATTTAATTCCTTCAGCAGTCGCAATCGGCCTGCCGTGCAAAGAATAAAAACTGCTTAAATTTAAATAATCAACTATTTTCGAATTGCATCCGATGTCGGAAACCAAAACTATATTCTCTCTAGGTATTCCGCTGTTAACCAAAGATTCAACGGTTAATTTTATCGCCTGAAGAATTCCGAAATTACCGCAGCCAGGACACCAAGTATTAGGACAATTTGTTTCTAATTTTTCCATATGCTTAAATATTTTTAAACTTAATTGCTAATTCGTCGGGAGTGAAAGGACGCATATCGTATTTCAAAATCTTCTCATCGACTTTAATCCCATTACTGTTTAACACCTGCTCCATTTGTCCAGTTGAACTCAATTCAACTAAAACTAATCTATCTACTCCGTTCAATGCCTCTTTAAATTGCTTGACCGGGAAAGGCTGCAATATTATTGGCTGAATAACTTTTAATCCCGACTCTTCGGCCGCTTCCTTAACCGCACCCTTTGTCGAGCCCCAACAAACTACGGCAGTTTTTGAATCAATTTTTCCATAGACCTTAACCGCTTCTAATCTATCAACCTCTTTTTCCATTTCTTTAAACTTCCTCATTCTCTTTTCCTGCATCATTACAATATTTTCTTTGTCTTCAACACTCAAGCCGTATTCATCATGTTCGTAGCTGGTAGCTTTAATAACCGCTTTTTGCCCCGGAAAAGCTAAAGGAGAAATACCGTTAGGAGTATTTAAATACCTTTTGTATTCTCCCTTTCCGTCCCACAACAATCCTTCTTTTTTCTCAATTTTATCTAAAACGCTTTCATCAAAACTAAAAGTACTTTCTGACAACTCTTTATCAACTAAAAGAATTGCCGGAGTTTGATATTTCCAAGCCAAGTTCATTAATTCTCCGCTCCAATAACAAGTTTCGTTGACATCTCCCGGAGCAACAACAAATCTCAAAAAATCTCCGTGTCCTGAGGCTAATGTAAAAAGTAAATCTGTTTGACCGGTATATGTTGGAACTCCAGTAGCCGGACCAGACCTCTGACTATTAACAAAAACCAAAGGAATTTCTGCAATCGCCGCCAAACTAATTGTTTCTGTCATTAGGGCAAAACCTCCGCCAGAAGAACCAACCATTGTCCTTTTACCGGCATAGGCGGAACCGGCTGCAGCAACGGCAACCGCTATTTCATTTTCCAACTGGGAGACAACAACATTTAAATCTTTCTGATGTTCGGCTAAATAATGAAGAATTCCCGTAGCCGGAGTCATGGGATAGGCAAAATATGATTGAAGTCCGGCTTTGACCGCTCCTAAAGAAAGGGCTTCGTTCCCAATTAAAAGTGGCTTAGAATTATTATTCAGCTTTTCAACTTTTAAAACTTCGGAAGTTTCATCATATGCTTTCCTGGCGATTTCCAAATTCTTCTCAATTCCTTTTCCAATTTCTTTTCTTAATACTTCTTCTAAAACTCTCCATTCTACTCCGATAACTTTAGCAAATCCGCCAATCAAGGCCGTGTTGGACATGATGGAAAGGCCTTCTAACTCTTTGGTAATCGTATCGGCCGCTACTCCTATTCCTTTTTCCGACTTAACCTTGTCCTTATTAAAAATAATTGTTCCGCTCTCTTCTAAGTCTTTTTCGTGTTCCGCTAAGGTCCTTTCGTCCAAAGCCAAAAGAAAATCCGCCTTGTCGATATGCGACAAAATTTCTTTATCCGAAGCCCTGACTTGGGAAAAATTATGTCCTCCCTTGATTAAGGACTGGTAATCTTCATGAATGAAGATATTATACCCCAAGTCATTAAAAATCTTAGCGATAATTAAGCCTGCTTTTCTAGAACCCTGGCCGGCGGCTCCTCCGACCAATATTGAGTAATCTTTATTATTTTTCATAATGACTATTATACTACGTGGTTAATTCTTGGCAAAATTATAATCCACACTTCTAATTATTCTACGGTTACGCTTTTAGCTAAATTCTTCGGCTTATCAATATCCTTCTCTAACGAATCTGCAAAATAATATGCAAAAAGATGCAAAGGAATAACTGATAATATTGGTGTCAACATTTCCAAGGTCTTGGGAACATATATAACGTCATCGACTATATTTTTAATTTCTTCATTTCCTTCGGTCGCAATGGCGATAACCGGACCTCTTCTCGCTTTAACTTCTTCAATATTGGCAATCATTTTTTCATAGACTGAATCGGTCGGACAAATGGCGATTGTCGGACAATTTTCATCAACCAAAGCCAACGGTCCGTGTTTTAATTCCCCTCCCGCCATTCCCTCAGCATGAACGTAAGAAATCTCCTTTAGTTTTAAAGCGCCCTCCAAGGCAATCGGATAATTATATTTCCTCCCGATAAACCAGAAATCTCTGTATTTTTTGTATTTCTCGGCAATCCTCTTTATCTCATCTTTCTGCTCAAGAATTTGTTGAGCCAGCTTAGAAAGATTCACTAACTCAGAAATGATTCTTTTCCCCATTACCAATGCCATATCTCTCTGTCTCCCCAAATAAACAGTAATTAAAGCAAGAGTCACTAATTGTCCTATAAAGGCTTTGGTTGAAGCCACTGCTATTTCCGGACCGGAACGAATATATACTCCAGCATCGGTTTCTCTTGCTTGAGAAGAACCGACAACATTGGTAATTCCCAAAGTCATCACCCCCTTGGCTTTCATTTCCCTCAAAGCGGCTAAAGTGTCTGCTGTTTCTCCTGATTGAGAAACAAATATCGCCGCTGTGCCTTTATTGGTAATCGGCTTTCTATATCTGAATTCCGAACCAATGTCCGTTTCCGTCGTAATACCAGCATATTCTTCGAGCATATATTCACCCACCTTGCAGGCATAATTGGCAGTGCCGCAACCGATTAAAATTAAATTATTTATTTCTCTTAATTGCTTTTCAACCGCTTCCAATCCTCCTAACTTAACCGAACCTTCTTCTTCTAATATTCTTCCTCTCATCGCGTCTTCTATAACATTCGGCTCTTCCATTATTTCTTTGAGCATAAAGTGCTTGTATCCGCCCTTTTCTGCCTGCTCAATATCCCAATCAATCGTTTCAATATTTTTCTGTGACTCTTTTTCTTCTTTTAAAATACAAAATCCGTCTTTTCTTAAAACTGCTATTTCTCCGTCATCAAGATTAATAATCTGCCTGGTTCTGGTAATAACCGCCGAAGGATCGGAGGCAACTAAGAATTCATCTGCTCCCACCCCAATAATTAAAGGCGAAGACATTCTAGCTGCAACTAACTTGTCCGGCTCTTTGCTCGAAATTACAGCCAAGCCGTATGTCCCCCTAACATCGCCTATCGCTTTACTTACCGCCTGCTCCAGATTTCCTTGATAATATTTTTCTATTAAATGTGCAATAACTTCCGTATCCGTTTGCGAAATAAATTTATGGCCTTCTTTTATTAATTTCTCCCTGAGCTCTTTATAATTTTCAACAATCCCATTGTGAACTACGAAAATCTCTCCTTTGCAATCGCAATGAGGATGAGCATTTTCTTCAGTTACCAGGCCGGTAGTGGCCCAGCGGCTATTGTGGGAAATAAAACCATTAGCTATAAAATTTGAATAATCATCCACTTCTAAGTCATATAAATATTCATGAGTTGATTTTATTCTCTTAATTTTATTAACTTGCTGGAAGACAACCCCACCATTCAAAAAATTATGGAAGATTGATAATACTTCTTTTGCTTTTTTATTAACAGAATAATTCTTTTTAAGGTAACTTATAAAATCATTCGCAGCCCCCTCAGACATAAATCCATTTGGAATGCCCAAGAATCTTTTAATTTCTTGACGGCTCATAAAATCAGAACAAATTAGCTTAATTTCTTTCTTCTTCAAAGGAATTATTTTTGAACTAATCATTCTTTTAGACTTAAGTTTTCCTAGAAGACTTTTTGCTTTTTCCGTTTTTTTGTTTGAAGAAAAACCCACTAAATCAATAAAAGATTTGATGGCGTCATAATTACTTATAGATATCTTGGCTACTTCCTTCCATCCATATTTTTCCCTTCCACTTATGCTAATTGAAGATATTATTCCCAGTCTCAGTAAAAAAAATTGGACAGTCTTTACTAATTTACTATCAGTCATTCCCAGCCCAATTTGACCGGCGGCACTGCCGACATATCCTTCAGCATCAAATAATCCCCTTAAAAAACCTTTAACATCTTCCGCGCCAGCTGATCCCAATTCATCAATAAATTCATCTTTTCTTAATTTAACGTTTTCCTTTAACCAAGAAGAAAAAGCTATGCTATTAAACTCTAACAATAGAGCCTTTGTGTCGCTCATAGTCTTGATTGTTCCATTAATTACAAAAACATTTTCAATCAAAGATTTATATTCATTAAGAACAAGATGTTCCATATCTTTAAATCTGACGCTTCTTTCGCCAGCATGACCATCTCCCAAGTAATAACCTATAATTTGCATCAACTCCGGAGAACTATATTGTTGTTGCTTTATAAATTTTTCTTTTTTATTACTATCAATAATCGCCTCTTTAAATTTATCTAATGATAAATATTTTAATATTCTTAACAGATAATCCTCTCTAAAGCTTCTATTGTTATTAAAAATGTGTTTGATATAAGATTGGCTAACTTCCGTCGCCCTTGATAAATCGCTTAAAGATATATTATTTTTAATAATTTCGTCTTTTATGGCCTTAGAAATATTATCACCTATTTGAGAATATTTATTGTTCAAAACCTTTCTAAATTTTATCTTTTTACCTTTGATATTAATTGATTTAGGAAAAAGAAGGACATCTCCCTTTTTCATGTCTTTAACTTTTTTTTCTGAAATTTCTCCATTGACGAAAACTATCATTTTATGAATACCTGTAGCTTCTATTGTCCCGAATGGAGTTTTAATGTTGTATAAATACTCTGGCGACTTATGCTTGAAAGCTTTTACCTTCTTAGCTTCTAATTTTAAATTCTTCGAATTTAAAGATAAGACTTTGTCTCCGGTTAAAACTTTGGAAATTTCTAAAACTCTTCCATCGGATAATTGAATTAAAGTATTCGGCGATAGACAATGCCCGATTCCTACGTTTCCTTCAAAATTATTTTCCAGAAATTCTTTTTCTGTCTTTTCTATCTTCCCGACTCTCTTAAATAAAGAATGTCCGCTATCATTTAAAAAACAAAAACCGTAGCTATCGTAGCCCCTGTATTCCATCCTTTTCAACCCCGCCATTAATATCGGCGATGCGTCCTTTGTTCCTATATATCCAACTATTCCGCACATATATTATTTAACAACAATATTAATTAGCTTATTCGGAACGAAAAAAACTTCTTCAATTTCTTTTCCTTCCGTCCACCTTTTGACTCTTTCATTTTCCTTAGCTACATTCTCAGCCTCCTCTTTTGAAATGTTAACATCAACCTCAACTTTTTCCCTTACCTTTCCGTTAACTTGGACAACTAAGAAAACCTTCTCTTCTTTAAATAGACTTGAGTCTGCCTCAGGCCACTTCTCTAAAAGAATGCTCGTATTATGCCCTATCTTCTCCCACAATTCTTCACAAAAATGCGGAGCAAAAGGAGAAAGTAAAATTAAAACTCTTTCTATTTCCTCTTTCCCCAATTCTTCCTTTTTTCCTACAACAAAATTTAAAAATTCCATAAAGAAAGCAACGGGCGTATTAAACTTCATCTTGATTAAATCGTCGTTGACTTTTTTATTCAACTTATGAACTTCTGCGATAATCTCTTTAGAGCTCTTCTCGTTTTTACATTCCAAGATTAAATCCCAAAACTTGCTTAAGAATCTATAAACTCCTTTAACTCCCTGGGTATTCCAGCCGATAGCCTGGTCAAAAGGACCCATAAACATTTCGTACAATCTTAACGTATCTGCTCCGAATTCGTTTACAATTTGGTCGGGAGAAATAACGTTACCCTTTGACTTACTCATCTTTTGCCCGTCCGGTGCTAAAATCAATCCGATATTCCTTAATTTATAAAAAGGCTCTTTGGTTGAGACAATTCCTAAATCGTACAAAAACTTATGCCAAAATCGCGAATACAATAAATGTAATACTGCATGTTCCGCTCCTCCGACATATAGATCAACGGGCATCCATTTTTTTTCTTTTTCTTTATCAAATATTTCCTTTTTATTGTTATTATCCAAATATCTTAAATAATACCAACAAGAGCCAGCCCACTGAGGCATGGTATTGGTTTCCCTTTTTCCCGGCCCTCCACATTTAGGACATTTAACGTTGACCCAGTCTGAAATAGCTGCCAGAGGAGACTCTCCCGTTCCCGTCGGTTGGTATTTTTCAATATGAGGAAGCTTTATCGGAAGCTCGCTCTCAGAAGCTGGAACCATTCCGCATTTCTCGCAATGGACAATTGGAATCGGCTCCCCCCAATATCTCTGTCTTGAAAAAACCCAATCCCTTAATTTATAATTTATCTTCTTTTCCGCTTTTCCTTGTTTTTTCAAATATTCACCTATTTTTTCTCTTCCTTCTTCGGAGTTTAAATTATCAAACTCGGAAGAATTAAAAAGTATTCCGTCTTCAATAAAAGCAGCTCCTTCTTTTTTATTTTCTCCCTTAATGACCTCTATTATTTCTATCCCGTATTTTTTAGCAAAATCAAAATCTCTTTCATCGTGGGCCGGAACGGCCATTACCGCTCCCGTACCGTAATGCGACAGAACATAATCAGCAACAAATATTTTTATTTCTTTATTGTTAGCCGGATTAACCGCTTTAACTCTTTTTAATTCAACGCCTGTCTTGTCTTTGACTTCGCTGATTCTTTCCCTCTCGCTTTTATTTTTTGCTTTTTCAATATATTCCAAAACTTCATTTCTATTTTCAATGTCCAATTCTTTTATCAAAGGATGTTCAGGTGCTAAAACGAGATAAGTACAACCAAATAAAGTATCTATTCTGGTTGTAAAAACAGAAACTTCTTTTGAATTGACTAAAAACTTTATTTCCCAGCCCTCGCTTCTACCGATCCAATTCTTTTGCATCTCTTTTATCTTCTCCGGCCAATCAATATCGTCTAATCCCTCCAGGAGTTTATCAGCGTAATCGGTAATTTTTAAAACCCACTGCTCAATATCCTTTTTAGTTGTTTCCGTTCCGCACCTTTCACATTTTCCATCAACGACTTCTTCGTTTGCCAGTCCGGTTTTACAAGAAGGACACCAGTTAATTGGAAGCAATTTCTTGTAGGCCAAACCATTCTCGAATAATTTT
Source organism: Minisyncoccota bacterium (assembly GCA_041657045.1). Classification (GTDB taxonomy): domain Bacteria; phylum Patescibacteriota; class Minisyncoccia; order Minisyncoccales; family Minisyncoccaceae; genus UBA2211. Next base: position 21,509 of record JBBACM010000006.1, on the reverse strand, counting down.
AAGAATATCCACTGAGTCCATTTATAATATTCAGGATCGGTTGTATTTATTTCCCTTGACCAGTCATAGCTCAAACCGACCATCTTCATCTGTCTTTTAATGTTGCCGATATTCTTCTCGGTAGTTATCTCCGGATGAATGCCTGTTTTAATCGCATAGTTTTCCGCGGGCAAGCCGAAAGCGTCCCAACCCATGGGGTATAAAACGTTAAAACCTTGAGCTCTTTTTACTCTGGCAATAATATCGGTGGCAACATATCCCTTCAGGTGTCCAACATGAATACCTTCTCCTGAGGGATAAGGAAACATGTCTAAAACATAAAATTTGGGATTATTTGAATCCTCTCTAGTTTTATAAGAATTATTCTCTTCCCAATAATTCTGCCATTTCTTCTCAATTTCTTTAAAATTGTATTCCATACTACATCAATAATGCGGAGGCTAATATCCCCAAAAGGACAGAAATGGTAACTCCGGACCACCACCAGATATCGGTATCTATCTTTCTACCAATGGTATTTTCGGCGAAAGCCTTGAAATAGAAAAAAAATGCCATAACAGTGTATCCGACGGCAATGCCGAACAGTAAGGCTCTGACGTAATATAATAAATCTCTGCTAATTATATACATAAGCTTATATATTAAAAGAATACCATAAAACAAAGGGGCTGTTAAGCCCTATATGTTGAATAATTTCTTAGCATTTTCTGTAGTAATTTCCTCAATTTTTCCCCTTTCTAACTCCTTTATCTTTACAACTTCTTCAACAATGTATTTCAAAGCAAAAGGATTATTCCTTTCTTCAAATCCAGGAGGAGAAAGATAAGGGCAATCTGTCTCAATTAATATTTTTTCTAAAGGAATACCCTTAATCGCTTCCCTTAAGTCCATCTTAAATATTATGCCATTAATTCCGATATACAAACCGAGGGATAAAAATCTTTCCGCCTCAACTTTATTCCCGGTAAAACAGTGCAAAACACCCTCAACCTTCCTTTTCGATAATATTTCAAATAAATCGTCAAAAGCGGAACGGCAATGAATAATAACAGGCAAGCTTAATTCTTGAGCCAAATCAAGCTGTTTCTCGAATATTTTTTTCTGTTCCTGTTTAAATAATTCTTTCTTCCCGGTTCCTTTCGGCCTATACCAATAATCTAACCCGCACTCTCCTATCGCTACGACTTTTTCCGATTTAGCCAGCTCTTTATATTTTTCGTAATCAAAATCATTTTCTAAAAAACCCTCTGCCTCTTTTGAATATCCTTTATTTTTCAAAAACTCTGAATCAATGTTTAAAGGATGTAATCCGACTGAAGCAAAAATATTGGGATTATTTTCGGCTATTTCAAAAGCTTTATTTGAGCTTTGAAAATTAGTCCCCACGTTAATCATTCCTATCCCGCTACCTAAACATTCCCTGATTAAATCTTCTCTGTCTTTTTCAAACTCAGAAAAATTAAGATGGGCATGAGTATCGAATATCATATCCTTGGGAATAAAGATTCTCCCTTTTTAACATTAAAAACTCCTTTATTTTCTCCTAACTGTTCTTTCATCTTTAAAGAAGTTTGAGTTAAAAATGGTTCTATCATTTGAGAAATACTAATTAAAGAAAATAAAAGATTTGAAAAGACTCCTCTCTGCTTTTCAGTCTCTTTAATTTCCCATGGCTTTTCTCCATCAATATATTTATCACAGAAAGCCACTAACTCCCATATATCGGAAAGGGTTTCGTTAAATTGAATAAAATTATCACTAATCTTTTTTTCAATTTCTCCGACTTTATCAAAAAAAATCTTATCCGGCTTAATTTCAAAATCTTTATCCAATCCTGCTTTTACAACCATGGCAACAGTTCTTGAAAAAAGATTGCCCAAACCACTGGCCAAATCGGAATTATATCTTTTTTCAAGTTTTTCATAACTAAAATCACCATCTCCGGTTGCCGGTATCTCTCTTAATAGAAAATACCTCACTCCATCAATTCCGTATTTTAGGGCCAGGCCAATCGGGTCAATAATATTGCCGATACTCTTGCTCATCTTCTGCCCGTCAACAGTAATATACCCATGAATAAATATAGCTTTAGGCAAATTTAACTCTGCTGATAAAAGCATGGCTAACCAATAAACAGCGTGGAATCGTAATATTCCTTTTCCGATTACATGTAGTCTTGCTTCGTTATCCTGCCAGAACTCATTGAATTTTCTTTCGTCATCGCTTCCATATCCCAAAGCGTTAATATAATTTGAGAGAGCATCAAACCAAACCCACATTTTCTGGGTCGGATCATCGGGAACCTCTATCCCCCAGCCCTTGGCCCTCTCGCTTGAGCGGGAGATACAAAAATCCTGAAGCCCTGAATTTATAAAACTCAAAACTTCATTCTTCCTTGTTTCGGGAATAATCTTTACTTCGTCTTTTTCAATTATCTCCGCTAACTTATCTTGATAATCTGATAATCTAAAAAAATAATTCTCTTCTTCAATTAATTCCGGCTTCTTTTTATGTTCTGGACATAGTCCATCTTCCAACTCTTCTTCTTTGTAAAATTCCTCGCAACCGACGCAATATAGTCCGGAATAATTCTTTTTGTAAATATCTTTCTCGCAGGCCTTCCATAATTTTTGCGCCCCCTTAAAATGCTTTTCTTCCGTGGTTCTGATAAACTCATCTATAGAAAGATTGAGACTTTCCTTTAGCTGGAAAAACTTCTGAAAATTTTCATCAACCAAATCTTTAACCGACACTCCCGCCTTTTCCGCGCTCTGAACATTTTTCAAACTGTTTTCATCGCTTCCCGACAAAAAGAAAACTTCATCACCCAATAAACGATGCCTTCTGGCTAAAACATCGGCCTGAATAAATTCCATTGCATGGCCAAGATGCGGTGCAGCATTAACGTACGGTATTGATGTTGAAATAAAAACTTTTTTCATTATGATAATTTCCTTTTATTAAAATAATCCTTTAGACTTTCGAAAAATATTCCAGCCAAGGGAATCGCTAATATAGCTCCGATAATCCCTCCCAAAACTCCACCAATTAAAATTGACATTAAAACAAGAATAGTCGGAAGCCCAGTCATTTTTTTTGTAAAAAGCGGCGTTAAAACATTATTTTCTATCTGCTGGATTATAATCATTAAAATTACGGCTAAAATAAAATTGGGAAAAGATACTCCTAAAGCAAACAAAGCGGCTATAAGGCCTGAAATAAGCGGTCCGATCGTGGGAATAATATTGAGGATTCCAGCCAATATAGCTAAAGATAGTCCGAGCTTTATCTTCAAAACTACACACATAATGAATGTCATTAAGGCTACGCAAACAGAAGATAAGACCCTACTTCCAAACCAAGCGATAACGTGGTCTTGGCTTCTTTCCCATCTTTGCAAAACCTCTTCTTCAAATTCTTTAGGAGAAATAAGTTTTAATCCCTTAATTATTTCTTTTTTTTCTATAGACATAAACATAGCAAGAATAAAAATAGTTATTCCCGCAAGAATGCTTCCGAACAAAGATACTAAGACATTAAGTATATTTGAAGAAATCTTAACCAAGCTTTCATTTAAACCGCTGCTGAATGAGGCTATGCTCTTGAAAGAGTCTAACCCCAATTCGCTCAAAAACACAGGAACTTTATTAAAATACTGCGCAAAGCTTGAACTAAAAATATTTATTTCTGCAATCATGGGCGGAATAATGATATACACCATAAGACTGGAAATTAAAAGCAAGGTGGCATAAATAATTATGGCAGCTGCAGACCTTGGAATTTTTCTTTTTTCTAATAACGCCACTAACGGATTAAGAAGGACAGAAATAACCAAAGCTAAAATTATCCAAACGACAATATTGTGAAGGAGGTAAACGATATAAAAAATAACGAACGCAACGGCAATCTTAAAAAGAGATCTCCATGTTATATCTATTGTTGTAACTTCAATTTTCTTCATCTTATTTAAATCTTAATAATTTCTTAAATTGTTCTTTATCTTTAAAAGGACCAATAATAGCCAAATTTAATTTATCTTCTTTGAAAATATCCTTAGCCACTCTCATAACATCAGCAGCCTTAACCTTTTCTATCTTCTTAAAAATCTCTTCGATTGTCATTATTCCATTTTTTAAAAGCTCCTGACTTCCGTAAAAAGATGCTTGAGCGTCTGAAGATTCTAAGCTCAAAACCATCTTGCCCTTAATATAGTCCTTAGCTTTCTTTAATTCTTTATCAGAAACTTTAACTTTGCAAAGTTTTTTATACTCTCTAAGAATCGTTTCAATGACTTTATTTGTTTTATTATTATCCACACCAGCAAAAGTCACTAAAGAGCCTGTATCGGTATCGGAATTATTATATGTCCTCACGTAGTAAGCGGCCCCAAGTTTTTCCCTGACTTCAATAAACATCCTAGAACTCATCATTCCTCCTAATATTACGGCCATAACCTCAAAAACATACTTGTCAGGATGAAAAGTATTAACTCCCCTAACCCCTAAAGCTAAATTGCCTTGGTTTATTTTTTTATAATAAACTAGAGACTGGGGATCAGTTTGATTTTCAACTACTTTCAACTTACCTTTAGCCTCTCCCTCTTTTATTTTACTAAAATATCTTTTAACTTTTTCGATTGTTTCTTTTTCTTTAAAATTACCAGCGACACAAATAATGGTATTTTTAGCGGCATATTGTGAGCCGATATAATTCAAAATATCTGTTCTTTTGATCTTTGAAACCGTTTCTTTTGTTCCGGCAATATCCCATCCGGCAGGCTGGTCACCGTATAAAATAGTCTTCCAGAGTTCATCAATATACATCATCGGATTGTCATTATACATATTAATTTCTTCGACAATGACCCCTCTTTCTTTTTCTATTTCTTTTGAGGGAATTTTTGAATTAAGAAAAATATCTGAAACCCAATCCATGGCAATATCAAAATGAGCCATATCAACCTTAGCATAGTATCCAGTATATTCCTCGCCCGTAAAAGCATTATAATCGCCTCCGACTCTGTCTAGCTGTTCGGCTACATCTTTGGGATTCTTTCTTTTTTTAGTTCCCTTAAAAAGCATGTGCTCAAGAAAATGAGAGATTCCTGATATGTTTTTCTCTTCATATTTCGAACCAGTTTTAACCAAAACCAAAACAGTTGCGGCCTTAGTCTCCTTCTGCGGTACGGTTATTATTCTCAATCCGTTTTTAAGCGTCGTCTTCTTGTACATTTCCTTTTAATTTATTAATTTCTTTTTTTAATTCAATCATTTTAACCTCTCTATTGATTGTTAGCTCGAAAAACTTTTCCAGCTCTGCAACCCTTTTCGCCATTTCTTCCTGAGATTTTACCAATTTTTTCTGAGAAGAATTAATTTCTTCCGAAGCACTATTAAGGTTATTGGCTAATTCGACTATTTCTTTGTCTAAGCTCCCAGTAGTGAAGACCGCCCTCTCTCCCTTTGGCAATTCTTTAGCAAACCCCTCCATTTCTCTTAACGAATCTGATAAATAGACGAAAAGAACCCGGTCTATAATAAAAGTCATAGTTAAGCCGATTAAAAAAATTATGATAACGTTTAATTTGACCGGAAAACTCATAATCAAAATAATTAAACCCGTAAAAATAGGTAAAACGAAAAGAAAATAAAACTTAGACCCTATTCCGGAGAGTTGGATGTTTTCTATCTTTTCTCCTCTCTCAAAAAGAATCCTGCGAAAATCTTTTACTATCGGAGACATTGCTTGCTGGCAAAAAAATTCAGCAAAGGCCGCGGAAAAAAACGTAGCGACAAATCCTGTAACAATAATTATTAATAAATCATAAATTGAAGCTTTGTTTATCAATTCCAACAAAACAAGAAAAAATATAATAAAAAAACTACTTCCCATAACATTCTTTACTGTGTTGTGGCAAATAGAAACTAGAGCCTCAAAAGTCTCTCTTAGCTCGAACATGGTTAATCCTGGAATAATTCCCCTTTCTGAAATATTCTTATTAATAATTTTTATATCCTTTCCGCCCAAAAAACCAAAGCCTCCATATCTTAAGGTGGAAATAAAACAAACCAATAGAATTATCAGCGGAGCAGCGATGATAAATACTTCCCTTGCCGAGCCTGTTTCGAATCTAGCAATAGTTATGATTACAACATAAGCAAAGGCTCCACAAAGAAAAGCCCATCCGATAATAACAAACAAAAGACCGAGAGCGTATGGAACCTTAATTTTCATACATGTCTTTTTTTATTATTAAAATCAAATCTTCAATTTTAATCCTCTTTTGCTGCATTGTGTCCCTATCCCTTAAAGTAACGTCTCCTTTTTCTAAAGTTTCAAAATCAACAGTAACAGCATACGGAGTTCCTATCTCATCCTGCCTTCTGTATCTTCGACCAATAGCTCCGATCTCATCGTACTGGCAATTAAAATTCTTCTTTAATAGCTCATAGATATCTTTTGCCTTGCTAACGATGTCCTCTTTATTCTTAACTAAAGGGAGAATAGCAACTTTAATCGGAGAAATCTTCTTATTTATCTTTAATAAAAATTCTTTCTCTTTAACCGCTTCGGTAGTTGTAGACCTGCCACCATCTATTTCTTCATAGGCATCGCATAAAACGGCGAGTAAAGTTCTTTCAACTCCGCACGACGGTTCAATGACGTAAGGGATATATCTTTCTTTTGTCGATTCTTCATAATAAGTCAAATCCTGTCCTGAATTTTTCTGATGTTGGGTTAAATCAAAATCTCCCCTGCTCGCAATGCCTTCTATTTCTGACCAGCCGATTGGAAAATTGTATTCTATATCCACGCAATCCTTGGCATAATGGGCTAGTTCATCTTTTTCGTGCTTTCTAACCCTAAGATTTTCTTTTTTAATTCCCAAGTCTTCAACATACCATCTCATTCTTTCGGCAACCCATTCATTAAAAAATCTCTCTTCGGTTCCTGGCTTAACAAAATATTCCATTTCCATCTGTTCAAACTCTCTAGTTCTGAAAATAAAATTCCCCGGAGTTATTTCGTTCCTGAAAGATTTTCCAACCTGGGCAATTCCGAAAGGAACTTTGACTCTTTGCGTATCAAGTATGTTCTTGTAATTAACAAAAATGCCTTGAGCGGTCTCCGGTCTCAAATACGCAATTGAAGCACTATCTTCTACCGGTCCGATAAAAGTCTGAAACATTAAATTGAAATTCCTCGGCTCCATCATCTTGCATCCGCACTCGGGGCATTTTTTCGGATCTTCCAAATGATCGGCCCTGAATCTTTTGTGACAACCAGTGCATTCGGCCAACGGATCGGTAAAATTCTCCGTATGTCCGGAAGCTTTCCATATGTTCGGATTCATAATAATTGAACTGTCTATTCCGACGACATCGTCTCTTTTCTGAACCATAGCTCTCCACCAAGAATCTTTAATATTTCTTTTCAATTCCACTCCCAAAGGACCGAAATCGTAAAAACCTCCTAATCCACCGTAAATATCCGAAGACTGGAAGATAAATCCTCTCCTTTTGGCGAATGAAACTATCTTTTCAAAAGTGTTTTCCATATATCTGAATATTAACAGAAAAAATGAAACAAGCCAAGACGTATAACAAAAAACCAGCTTTAAGCTGTTTTCTTGTCCTAAGTAAATCTTTTTAAAACACTTACTTGGGTGATAACGGGGGTTATAAAGATTTTTTATAACAATACCCGTTTTAATATACCCTGCATTATTTCCTCTGCCGGTATTTGTACCGGATGAAATAATCTCACTAAGGCATACTTTGCGTCGAGGTCGTGAATTGCAATAGTTCCCAGAGCCTTTATATCTTCAGGGGAAAGTTCTTTTGCAGAATAACCCTTTTCGGCTATTTTATAAATGGTTGTCGTCAAGCCATTTTTAGGGACACAAATTACGGTCCCCCTATTTGCTTCTTGCACCTCCATGTCAATCACCTAAAGAAATAATAACACTCAAAAAATAATTGTCAATTACATCTTGTAATGTAAGAAGAACAGACTCTGTTGTCCTTTCCAATGTAGCCGGAATTATCAATACACCTCGAACCCTTTTTAAAGTCTACCTTGATGCAATATGAATTATAGTTCCCTGCAACAAAAATATAGGCCTTACCGCCCATATCTTCTATATCTTTAAAAACCCTCTTAAGCTCTGAATTATCTTCAAATCCTTTATAGTTTTTATTGCCCAATTGATGCACTTCAGCCCAATCTCTGATCTGCCTCATATCCATCATTATTCTGACGTTTCTAGCGCTTTCTTGTACAGAAAAGGAAATACCTAAAGGAATAGATATGGAAATAGTAAAAACAACTAAAACGGCCGAAGCCTTAAAGAATCTTCCAATATTTAAAGACCTGCTTTGCATTATTGACTCATTTGGCCATAAACGATATCTGTATAGGCCGTTAATGTTCTATTAGTCCATTGATCAACTCCCGAAAGCTGGGCCGAACCGAGAAGAGTAATCACCTCATCAGCTATCTGTGGTTGTATTGATACTTGAAAAGCGCAAATCTTTGGATCTTTAACAGTTCCTGAACCGGCCGGCAAACTGCCGATGTTACAAACTACCTCCCTAGTTGCTTCATCATAGGTTATTTCCATTCCTTCAGGATATGTTTTCTTTTCAAAGGTTAAACTTTCAGGAAGGGCTGTTACTATTTTCGTCTTTTCTAAATCATTGTAACTACTAATAGCTTTCCATTCAACGGTTAGATAAGTTTTCTTTCCAGTTTCCAGTGGATAAGGTCCCGAATTCTCAAAATATTTATTTTCCGGATAAATCTTTTGCTCCGCAAAAATATTTGAATTAACTTTAGTTAAAAAGTCTTGCCTGGCCTGGCCTATGGTAACCTTATCCTTAATAATCATATTTTTACCACTTAAACCCTCCATCGGCATAGCGTTAACCCAAAATTCTACTTTTCCAGCCTGACCAACTTCTAATGTTTGAAGCTCTGGAATATTATCCCAAATTATAGAAGTGTCTCCTTGGGTCAATTTACCATTCGTTGTTTTTATCGAACTCATATTTAAAGCATCTCCTTCAAGCCTGGCAATTAAAACTAAATCTTTCATTTGTTCATCTCCGACATTCCTGAAAGTAATTTCGTAATGCAATTGGTCTCCAACCGAAGCTATGTAATTTTCATCATTATTTACTTTTTGCGTAACGTATAAAGAAGGAGCAACCATTTCCACGCCTTTAATCACTTCTTTTAAAAGAATAAAGTTGCCGCCCTGCCAAATTCCAATCTTTGCTCTGAATACCTTCTGTTCCATTGATTGTCCGTTTAAGATTCCAGATATTTCTATTTTTCCCGAACCTGCTTCATTTAAAACAGGTATATCGAATTGCGTACTATCTACTCCTTTTGGCAAAGAATACAAAAATTCAAAACCTTCAGGATATGTGACATAGCAGGTCAAGTCCTTTAAAGAATAATCAACGCTTGAAGTGTAGTTGACTTTAAGGGTTAAGGCCTTGCCCGTTCCCGTGCTTGAAGGAATATCCAAAGAAAGATTCAAAGGTATTTTGCCGAGAACAGTAGTAAAGGTTGTTGAAACCTCACTTCTTGTCTTTAAATCCTTGGGTTGAAAAGAAACACTCGCCTTGGCAACAGTAGTATCGTTTTCTTTACCCAGCAATCTAACATTAAACTTGAAGCTTCTTTCTTCTCCGGGATAGATATCTCCGCCCAACTGTTCAGAAGACATTACTTTAATTTTTCCATCGTTATTTTCAACGATCGAATTTTCCGGATAATTAAAAATCAACTCTGGCTTTTCAAGTCTGATATTTCCGTTATTTTTTAACTTAACAATATATTCGATATCTTCTCCTATGGCCGTCTTCTCTGGTGCCAGTATTTCAATCTTCAAAACCTCCTTAGAGAAAGACATGCTTTGCCAAGAAAAAGAAGCGATGATGATAAGGATAATCACCAATGCGGGGAAAATAAACCTTTTTTTCATTATTTTGTTGATGAGTTTCTCTTCCATTATTTTATTCCTGTTTTATCTGTTATTTCTTTTAGAATATTAACTGCGGCCGCATGATCGTCTCCGGTCTTATACCCCAATTCCCTTTTTATTTTATTAACCTCCATTTGCACATTGTACTTCTTGGAATATTCCTGATTTTTAGGAATCAGCCTATCCCTCAATTCAACCATTTTCTGACGAACTGTCGGAGTAACGTTAAAAGATTTAAAATCTTTGTAACCGTCTTTTTTTCCGAGAACAAAAGAAAGATATTTGCTCTTAACAGCACCGTACTCTCCTTTGAATATCGAAGGCTTTTCTCCCGGTTTTTCAACCTTAGGCTCCGGATGTTTTTCAGGCGCCCTTTCATAACCCTTAAAAGGAGCCTCCTCTTTAGGGGCGACCTTAAAAGGATTATCTCCTGCGTCGCTTCTCATAAAGGGATTTGGCTCGTTTCCCTGCTGTGGATTTTGTATTGAAGGGTCTTCCATGTTTAAATCTTTTTAACTCCTAAAAATACTTTGTCTCCGTCAATCTCTATTTCTTTTAATTCTTCATTGCTTAAGACAAAGTCTTTGGCTAAAACTTCTCTTAAAATATTGTCTTTGTTCTTAATTAATAGTTTATCAAGAAATTCTGATTTTTGGTAGAGGACGTTGATTGAATCTTCGGGAACAAGCTTCATATCCTTCCTTATCTGCTGTATCTGCCTGATTACTTCCCTTACCTCTCCTTCTTCTTTTAATTCAGGAGTAATATTTGTATTTAGTTCTACTTCATTACTAATACTTACATCAAGAATAACTTCTTTCACATTAACTTCGTCTTTGATTAAATCAATCAGTTCCGGCTGACATTTAAGCCCGGTTTTAAATTCTTTAACCGTAATAGACTGCAAGGCCTGTCTGACTTTAATTCCGACTTTCTGCCTTTCGGCCAAAGCTAAATTAACGATGTCTCTCGCTTCTTGCATTGAATTTTCCAAATCTTGATCGATTAAATCATTTTTTATTTCCGGATAGTCGCACAAATGAACGCTCTCTTTCCCATCCTTTTTCATCTTTAAATATATTTCTTCGGTAATAAAAGGAGTAAAAGGAGCCATCAATTTACTTAACTTAAATAAAACATAGTAAAGGGTTTGGGTTGCTTCTTCCTTTTCTTTTTCTGTTTCCGGTTTCTGGAACCTTCTCCTTGATCTTCTGATATACCAATTAGATAAATCATCGATGTAGTCATTGAATAATCTCGAAGCTTTAGTCAATTCATACTTATCCATCCATTTAATGACTTCCTTATTCAACTGTTCTGTTTTAGAAATTATCCATTTGTCCAATAGATTGTCTGTCTTTAATTCTTTTGCTTTTCCTTTGTAGGTTTCGTAAAAAACAAAACAGTTTTCTAAGGCCGAGATGATCTTTCTCCAGTATTCCTTAACCTTATCCTTAGAGAATCGGTAATCTTCTCCAATAGAAGTCGAAGCCAAAAGGAAATACCTTAAAGAATCTGCTCCGTAAGTATCAAACATTTCGGCCGGGTCAGGATAGTTCTTTAATTTCTTGCTTAATTTTCTGCCTTTCTCATCCAAAACTAACCCATTAACGATGACGTTTTTAAAAGCCGGATGATCTTTTCCCAGCCCGATATCATCAATCGTTAGAGCGGTAGCTAAAACATGGAGGGTGTAAAACCAGCCTCTGGTCTGGTCCAGTCCCTCGGCAATGAAATCAGCAGGATAAGTTTTCTCGACTAATTCTTTATTCTCAAAAGGATAATGCCATTGAGCATATGGCATGCTCCCTGATTCAAACCAGCAATCAAATACTTCAGGAGTTCTCTTCATTTCACCGCCACAAGAACATTTCAACTTAACTTCATCGATATGTGGACGATGAAGATCTTTTAAATCATATTCTTTAACGGCTAATTTCTTTAATTCTTCAATTGAACCGATACAAACTCTTTTTTTACAATCAGGACATTCCCAAATTGGAATGGGAGCACCCCAGAATCTGCTTCTACTAATATCCCAGTCTCTTGCTCCTTCTAACCATTTACCGAATCTTCCCTCTTTGATGTTATCCGGCACCCAATGAATCTGTTCGTTGTTTTTTAATAATCTATCTTTAATTTTAGTAACCATTACATACCAGCTCTCTATCGCATAATACAATAAGGGAGTATCGCATCTCCAGCAGTGCGGATATTCGTGAGTTGTCAATTCTTCTTTAAAAAGAATATTTCTTTCTTTTAAGTTTTCTATAATCTTCGGGTCAGCTTCTTTGACCGGCAATTCTTCAAAATCAGTTACTTCTTTTTTAAACTTTCCGGCAATATCAACGGTATGAAATAAAGGCAGTTCATATGTCTTCCCCATATTAAAATCATCTTCACCATACATGGGATTCAAATGAACAATTCCCGTTCCATCTTCATTAGAAACAAAATCACCGGCTAATACCTGATAAGCGTTTTTGATGTTATCTATCTTCTCTTTTTTAAGATAATCAAATAAAGGTTCGTATCTTAATCCGATTAATTCTTTTCCTTTGAACTTCCTGATTGTTTTGTACTCTTCTTCAACAAGGAACAATCTGTCAGTCGCTAAAACATATTCTTGATTGCTGCTGGTCTTAATAAAGCTGTATTCTAAATCCTTATTTATTGCCAAGGCAACGTTGCCGGGCAAAGTCCAGGGAGTAGTGGTCCAAACTAATAAATAAGCATCTTCAAACTCTTTGTTGTCGATTATTTTAAATTTAACATAAATAGACTTATCTCTAACTTCTTTATATCCCTGATTAACTTCAAAGTTAGAAAGAGTGGTTCCGCAACGAGGACAATAAGGAGAAACGCGGTAATTCCTGCTTACCAGCTCTTTGTTCCATAGCTGTTTTAAAACCCACCAGACTGATTCAGTGTAATTATTTTCCAATGTTGAATAAGCATGATCATAATCAGCCCACCTGCCCACTCTTTTTAAGGTTTCTTGAAAATCACCAACGCAAGAAAAAACAGAATTTCTGCAAGCATCATTGAATTTCTGGATTCCCATTTCTTCAATCTGTTTCTTGTTTTTAATTCCTAATTCTTTTTCAATTAAATTCTCAACCGGCAAACCGTGGCAATCCCAGCCTACTCTTCTCGGGACTTGATATCCTTTCATGGTCCAATATCTCAAAACCGCATCTTTAATAGTAGTTGCTAAGATGTGACCGTAGTGGGGCTTTCCCGTAGCAAAAGGAGGGCCGTCGTAAAAACTAAAATACGGAGAACCCTTTCTGTTCTCAATTGATTTATTGAAGATATCGTTATCTTCCCAAAATTCTAATATTTTCTCTTCTTTATTCATGTATTTCTTTTACTTGTCCTGTTTGTAGTAATATCTCTTTTCTCTTATTTAAAAGGCTTTCATTATCTATTCCTTTTATATGCCCCTCTAAAAGCCATAATGGATCACCGTGGGAAACGATAAGGATGTTTTTGTTTTGAAAGTTGTTTTCAATTTCATTTAAAAGATTGACCATTCTTTCTTTGCATTGATTCCATGATTCTCCTTCAGGAATTGCTATTTCAAAAGCTTTTGTTCTGTTGTTGTCATAGAAATTCCAATACTCTTCTTTGGTTTTACCTCCAAAAGCTCCCCAATTCAAGTCCCTCAGCCTTGTGTCAAAAATAATCTTATCAATATCATAATTAATGATTTCTGCTACAATTTTAGCTGTTTCTCGACAGCGCAAAATATCTGAAGAGAAAAAACAGTCAATTTGATTGTTTTTTAATAATTCTCCGGCTTTCTTAGCTTCCTCTTTTCCTAATTCGGTCAAATAATATGGAGGATTTCCGTCAGGCCAGTGGTATATAATATCTTTCTGCTCGGCCTGGTGGTTGTTTTGACCGTGCCTTAAAAGAAAATACCTATTTTTTAGATTAGTTTCCATGGGTTAAAAATAGCAGATTTTAAGAAAAGGAGCAATAAAAATTACTTTTGGGGGACAGAATCAATGTTACAAAAATTAATTATTTTTTTTAAATTATTAGAAAACATTTTTTTTCTAAAATTTAATGAAAAAACAATAAAAATTATTGTTAAAATAAGAAATATCACCGCACTAACAATTAAAGAAATATTGCCTCCATTGGTTCCACAAAAAGCAGTTAAAAAACCAATAAAGGCTCCAGAAAAAAATGTCGAAAACCATTGAAAAATTTCATAGCCTTTAAAATATTGACTCTGAATTAACTCTATGTTTATTTCTTCTGGTATTTCCATACAAATTTTAATTTTTTTAAAGTCATTGTCTATTATTTTTTTGTTTGATGAATTCATAATCAGCAGTTATTTTATGGAAAATTATTCGACCTTTTGTATTAAATTTTACTATCACAATATTTACTCTTGACTTCGGTAAATCTTCGGTTATAATTAAAGTATATAAAATAAGAAGTTAACCGTCAAGCTATGAATCCATTAACTAAAAGACAAAAACAAATATTCGACTTTGTTGATTTTTATATTACGAAAAAGGGTTCCTCTCCTACTCTTGAAGAAATTAAAAAACACTTTAAACTTTCTGCTCTTTCCACTGTTCATCAGCACGTAGATACGCTTGTACAAAAAGGATATTTAGATAAAAGTAGCTACGAAAAAATAGGGCTAAAACAAAACATCCAAGATTTTATCCAAATACCACTTATTGGAACAATTGCCGCCGGCCAACCAATAGAGGCAATACAAACAAAAGAGACTATCGCTGTTTCTAAAAATAAACTTCCTAAAACAGGAAAAGTATATGCTCTTAGGGTAGCCGGAGACAGTATGATTGATGAAAATATAAATGATGGAGATGTTGTAATAATCAAAGAACAAAACACTGCTGAAAATGGACAAAAGGTAGTAGCGCTGATTGATAATTATGAAGCAACCCTTAAAAAATTCTATAAAGAAAAAGACTACATAAGACTACAGCCAGCCAATAAGCAAATGGAGCCTATTATAATAGACGACACAAGAAGTATCTCTATCCAGGGGGTTCTTTTTGACGTCATTAAAAACACCGATATTAAAGAAAGCAAACCAAAGGTAGCAGAAAATAAGGACATTAAATCTCTCTTAAACAAAGTTTTTAATGGAGATATAATGGACTTACTAAAAAAACTTCCCGACGAAAGTATTGATATGGTTTTTGGCGACCCAGATTATAATGTAGGAATAAAATATGGCAACAATTCATACACTAAAGATTTCCAAGAATACATAAACTGGTATATAGAACTGACGAAACAATCAATGAGAGTTTTAAAAAAGGACGGCAACCTCTTTATGATGAATTATCCTAAACAGAATGCCCATCTAAGAGTAAAGTACTTAGATAATCATTTCCCCCTAGTCTGCGACTATGCCTGGACATATAATACAAATGTTGGCCATACACCAAAAAGATTCACTACGGCCCACAGATCTATTCTCCATGTTAGGAAAATAGAAAACAATAAATTTTATAAAGATGCAGTTGCCCAACCTTATAAAAATCCGAATGATAAAAGAATATTAAAAAACTTAAGCAATGGCTCAAAAGGAAGGATGCCCTACTCCTGGTTTTATTTCGACTTAGTTAAAAATGTAAGTAAAGAAAAAACATACCATGCCTGCCAAATCCCCCAAAAATTAACAGACATGCTATTAAAAGCATGCACAAAAGAAAATGATGACGTTTTAGTGTTATTTGGTGGAAGCGGAGCAGAATTAGAGGTGTGTAAAAATAATAAAAGGAACTTTATCTCTGCGGAAATAGACCCTAATTACTGTTCTCTTATTGTTGATAGACTTAAGAATGGGATAAAAAAAGAACACAAGCCGAAGCTTGGTAAAAATAAAAACTAGTAAAGAGGAATAATTTTTTTAACTATTTTGTAATCAAAATAATTTAACAATATCAGAGCCGCAAAAAACTTTGCCCTACCAGCTCCTTTAGAAGTCCTTGTTCCTGTTCTGTTTTGCAATACATACTTTACTGGAGAGCAAACATCTTCCCATCCAAATCTATAATTAAAATCTTCCTGAATCCATATCCATTTTGTCATTAATAAAAATAACCTAGAGTCTATTCCTTTTAATTTAGGAGGTTCTCTGGTCAATTCATTCTTAAGATACATCTCTTCTAAACATTTCCAAAAATCTTTATTGCCTTTCTTATTTTGCTCATAATCTTCAAGTATTTTCGAAAAAGTAAATTCATTACTCTTAACTTCTTTTCCATCTTTAAAAGCAACTACTTCAAAATCGTATAAATTAGCCCAAGGACAAACATTAGCCCTTGTACTATCAACTTCTCTTTTTTTGACTTTTTTGCCCGGATAACGAATACCTATAATTGGCTTTTGCAATTTTCCCTCTACTACGAAAAAATATGAGCCGGTTTTACTGCCAGCATACGAATAAAGAAAATTAGCTAATTCTTTATATATATCTCTGGGGTTATCAATATGTAATTCTTTTTTCTTTACCATAAGTTTATTAACATTGTACTATCTTTAATAAATAAATCAAATATTATCTATTTTTTCATTATAATCAAGCCTCTCTAAAAAGTTACATATCGTATTTATTTCTTCCAAGCTTAACACGTTTTTGCAATTATCCACTACCCACCTCTCAAATCCTCTTCCCCCAACCCAGACATTTTCTATTTGGTGGTTAATGCTATTATCGATATTAGCATTGGGAAAAACAAGTACCGGAACAACAAAATAATCTTTATTGAGCCTTTCCTTTATTAATTGATTAAGAAAAACACTTCCCTCCTTTGCTTGTCCTAAAAAATTACCAAGCTCTTGATTATTCCTCTTTAATTTACCGTCACTATAAGAAATAGTTCCCTTATGCGCTTTTACCTCTATAGCAAATATTCCAGTAGGACCAATGCATATATGATCTATGTTCCATTCTCCTGGATGAAAATCACTAATCACCCTATAATAATCATTCAATGACATCAAACTCTTTTTAACAATTAATTCTGCTCCGGCGCCTCTTCCCCAAGTAAAATAATTGCGTTTCTTACCTTTTATTAGTTCTCTATCTGCCTTTGATATTACAAAATGAAAAATAATTAGAAAAAATAAGACGAGCATTGTCGCCACAAGAGGATATTTATAATAACCAGAAAAATAAAACTTCATTAATAAACAAAAAAAGGCAACTGTATCAATCAGAAGAAATATATAGAAAAATTTAATTAATTTTTTATTGCTTAGATACTTTTTAAAGGTAAAAGAATCTTTATTGTTTATCATGTTTTGATTGTGTCTCTATTCACCTTTTCTTTCTTTAACAATTCCTCTTTCTTTTTACTCCCCCTATTATATCCTCCAATACTTCCATCGGAACGAATAACCCTATGACAAGGAATAGAAGTATCATAATTTTTATTTAAAATATTGCCAACAGCCCTGGATGCTTTCGGACTGCCTATCCTCTTTGCCACCTCCTTATACGTCATCACCTTGCCTTTGGGAATATTTCTTACAACCTCAAGAACTCCTTCTTTAAAGCTTTCCATAATTAAATTATCAACTATTTTAAAACATGATTCAAGTCCAAAAATAAGAAGGGGTGGACTTTTTTAAAATGCCCACCTTTTCTAATACATCCCTGAAGCTCTGCCGTTTAAGATAGAGATTATCATCGATGCTCACAACTTCAATGTTGTGCTCATCAATAAAAGCTTGGACAACAGAAACTTTCACTTTGAAAGCAAATGCCGCATCCAAAATCTCGTATCCGTACTGGTCGGGAGCGTATTCTGTGATATTGATATATATCTTTTTACGCCCCTCCTTCTCGGAATCTTGATTGTGATCCTTTGGCGGATCAACAGTTTTCTGAGATGGTACCGGCGGAGGTTTAGATTGCTCCGGCCCAGAAGTAGTAAAATCAATCTTTACTCCCTGCTCTTTGTATTTATTAATCGATTCCCGGCTGATAAACAGCTCTTCCTTAAAAATCGTTATGCGCAAAACCTTGTCTTCAATTAAGTTGAGCATGCTTTGATAGTTAATCCCCAGCATTCCAAGAGCAACTCCCTTGGACGCCCACTCAGCAGAATCGACCTCTTTCTTACGCAGTCTTCCTCTTCTTCTCGGAAGACCAGATTCTAAAAGCCATCCCTTAATAACACACTCGGGAACTCCGAGAGCGTTCATCGTTTCAGTAAATTCCACAATAACTCACCTCAGTTAACCAATATGTAAAATTACAAATTTAGAACTAATCGCTCAAAGAGAACGATTAGTATGAATTATATAAAGAATGGGGGGAATGTCAAATTAATTACATCTTCTCCGGTGCCGATATTCCCATCAATTCCAAAGTGTTTTTGAGGACGATCTTCGCTGCCGCAACCAAACCAAGTCTGGCTTCTCTTAATTTTAAATCATCAGTTAAAACATGGCACTCGGCATAGAACTTGTGGAATGAATTGGCCAAATCAAGAGCATACTGCGGAATCCTATGCACCTCGTAATCATTAGCCGTATCTTCAACTATCTCCGGAAATTTAAGAATCTGCTTCATCAATTCAAGCTCTTTACTGTTTTGAAGTAATTCAATGTTCTTTATCTTCGCTATTCTCAATACCCTCTTTGAATTCTTGAGAATACTTGAGATTCTCGCATGAGCGTACTGAACGTAGAAAACCGGATTCTTTTCCGACTGCTCTTTGGCCAAATCCAAATCAAAATTCAAATGAGTATCGGCTGATTTCATTAAAAAGAAAAATCGAATAACATCGGGAGACAATTCATCCAATAAATCATCCATGGTAACAGCCGTTCCTAATCTCTTTGACATTCGAACCGTCTTTCCGTCTTTAACCACGGTAACAAACTGCAATAAAACAATTTTCAATTTGTTCATGTGCCCCATTGCTTCAACTCCTGCAATTAATCCCGGAACGTCTCCAAAATGATCCGCTCCCCAAATATTAATAACCTTATCAAACTTCTTTTTCTCAAACTTGTATTTGTGATAAGCAATGTCTCCCAATAAATAAGTCTTTTCTCCGTCAGACTTAATAATCACTCTGTCTCTTTCGTCACCCAAGGCAGTAGACATGAACCACTCGGCTCCCTCCTGTTCATAGGTTAATCCCGAATCTCTTAAAAATTGAATGACATTATCAACGTCTTTACCTTTATGCAAAGTACTTTCGCTAAACCATTCATCGAAATTAATGTTTAATTTCTTAATTGTTTTTTTAATCATGTTACGCATGATTATCTTGGCCGCTTCTTTTCCAATTCTGTAAGGATCCTTGCCTTTTATCTTCTTATGCAACTTATCAATGTATTCTCCGGTATATTTAGCTTCTTCATCTTTTAGTATCGAATGGCCTAAAGATAATATCTGCTTTCCGTGGTCATTGATGTAATATGCTTTTTTAACATTAAAACCGTATTTCTTTAAAACATTTGCCAAGACATCTCCAAAAGGACCGCCTCGTCCATTACCGACAGTCAAAGGACCGGTCGGATTGGCCGAAATAAATTCAACCTGAATCTTTTGTTTCTTCAAAGAAAATTGTCCGAACTTCTTCCCTTTCTTTAAAACTTCTCCCAATTCTTTAAAAATATATTCCTTGGAAATAAAAAAGTTGATGAATCCGGGATTCATAACTTCAATCTTTTCAAAATGCTTGCCCTTTATATTCTCCTTTATCTTCTCTGCTACTTCCATCGGGTTCTTTTTTTCCAGTTTAGCCACTTCCATGGCTACGCTGACGGAATAGTCTCCAAAAGAAGCCTTTTGCGAACGCAAGACTTTAATTGAAAAATCCCCTTCATATTCAAGGGCTTTTAATGCCTTTAAAACACTATTTTTTATTTCTTCCCGAATGCTCATACCCATATTCTATCAGAAAGTGTGAAAAAAGGAACTATTGACAGTCTCTAATAAATATTTTACAATCTTTACTGGCTGGAGAAACCACATTCGTGCCATTACTCCGCTCTTTAACATTAATATTTCTAATTATATTCGAGGTGTAAGAATGGAAGCTACTGTATTAAACAGAGAGATAGATGATATCCTCTCTGGCAAACCTGGAAAGTATATGACTATGAGCCTGCTTGCGCAGCTCAAAATCGACAAAGAAATTTGTAAAAAGATTGATGGACACAAAAAAGGATGGTTTATAATCTATCAAAGGTGCTCGGGTCCCATCGCACTCTCAGAGAGTGTTCTAAAATTGGGTGTCGACAGGGCAAGAAACTTTGATGATTGTATGGCCTTCTTGCCGTCCAAGATCTACCCGCCGACGATGAAGCATTCACCGACTTCAGGTTTTTCACTGGAGCAATCGCAAAGACTGCGGGATTATGTCCTTGCCCGCGCGAGAAGGCTTGCGACTAAAGAAGATCAATGTTTAATAGTCGACAAAGAGTGCCTGCTCGGCGACCCGATAAAAGAAGAAATGATTAATTTCGCCATCAAAGTGGTTACGACCACCGAAGGCAAAATAAAAATCATCAAACATATGGCTACCACCCCTTCAATCGATTACAATGGGGGCATTGGAAAAATTAAAGGATTGATCAGGGAAACCATACTGAAGGCCAGACCAACGGAAGTCCAAAAAGTCTTCAACGTTTTGAAAAGCTAGCAGAAAACCTCAAGGTTCTCCGAAGACACAATCAAAGACTTTATTGTGCTTGCACTGGAGAACAATAAAAAGCGCTCCCAGCACATTATGCCAGAATAACAAATAAATATCTGGCTCTTTTTTTACTTAAATTGTTGACGAACTATCTAATGTATTATATCGTCAAAGAGATAAATATGTTCTTTATATTCTGTCTCCTATCGGTCGGAGCATTACTATGTCTATTCTGTTCCCTAATGTTATATTCCAAAATATTAAAAAAGGAAGGTAACTATTTTGGGGCAGCCAAATTGAGGACTGCGTCTGGGGCAATAGCGGTCCTTATGATCATAGCGACTATTATCGCAGTAGTACTTGCACTATCGACCCTATTGCCAACATGAACAAAGGGTTAATGTTATAAACAATAACCCTCTCTTTTTTTAATCTTTCAATATCTCTTAAAATCATATAAAATAAAACCATGAGCATTGTCCAGAATAAAAAAGCATATTTCGACTATGTTATCCTCGAAAAATTCGAGGCTGGTTTGATGCTGAATGGCCAAGAAGTAAAAGCCTTAAGGACAAGGGGCATCTCCTTATCCGGCACATATATTGTGATTAGACAGGATAAAGCGGGCTCTGCGGAGGCATTCTGGATTGGAGCGAATATTCCCCCCTACCAACCGCAAAACGCCGATAAAAGCTACGATGCTAAGAAGGACAGAAAGCTGCTTTTGAACAAGGAGGAAATAAGGTATTTGCTCGGTAAATCAAAGGAAAAGGGCTTGACTTTAGTGCCACTTTCGGTTTATACTAAGAGACGCAAAATAAAGCTGGAATTTGGCTTAGCCAAAGGAAAGA